>JAEEYV010000018.1 GCA_016288295.1 Alphaproteobacteria bacterium | reverse complement strand
TTCTAAACATTACTTAGGATCAAATAATGTTCCGAATTTTGATGGTGGTGTTGATGGCGAGGAGTTCCAATGCGCTAAAGCTCTTGACTCTAACCCAAGCGTTAAATATTGGATAAGAAACGTTGCAAGACATCCGAACTCGTTTTGGCTGCCAACTTCTACAGATAAATTTTACCCCGATTTTGTGGCTATGTTAAATGATGGTCGTATTTTGGTTGTTGAATATAAAGGTAAACACTTGATTGATAATGCTGATACACGAGAGAAAAAGCAAATAGGTGAGCTGTGGCAATCTAAATCAAACGGTAAAGGATTGTTCTTGATGGCCGAAAAAGTTAGAGATGGTATGACAACTGCAGAACAAATTAACAAAGTTATTGGAAAATAAAATTAAATTCAACATTTTATTATACATTGACTAAATAGATTATCTATCCACTATTAAATCTCCACGGCACTATATTGTCCGTTGTAGCTTTTGACGATGGCGTATTTCATACGGTTCATGTTTTGAAATACCACCAGCCAGGTAAAATCGTCCTTAAAGGTCAGCTCGGCCCTGTTTTGCGAATATCCGAAGGAAAGACCTTTGGAAATAAGTTGTAAATATGCGATTTCTATCGGATTCATTATGTCACCTCCTGAAGTTGTTGTGTTTTTTAATCATACTACCAATTTGCTCTTTGGTGCATTCTAGAGCCCAAACAAGCTTTCAAGCCAGATATGGTTTCATTTATTAAAAATATTATGTTTTCAATGCTCCTTTAATCTAAATCTCTTAGATAATCATTTAGCATTTTCGTAAGCAATATACGGCGTTCCGTAATAAACTCAGGATATCTTTCTATATTCCATAGGTTTGCGTCTGTAGGTATACAATGCCTTTTAAAGTTATCTTCTCCTTTTTTAGCAAGAACCTCAGGCAAATATACAGCCGGATCATCATTTCTAATCAAAACATTCGTGCGTTTTACAATAAAAGTTTGATTTGCAATATCATTAATTTGGTCACGCTCATACTTTCCTTTTAAGAAATCTTGGGGGAAGATATGGTGAAATTCTATTTGATTGCGATTTGCAACGTTATTCATGCTTATAACCTGTGGTGTATTCCAATCCAAGGCGCCGTTGTGACGCATTACTGTAAACATGGTTTTGAAAATGCCACTAGCTGTGTTCTTATTTTCAAAATCAGTTGTATGGAAATCAAGCCTACCAAATTGCATTTTAAGGTTATCCAATAAACCTTGCAAATTGTCGTTCTTAATAGCATACAAGTCCTGATCCAGAATTGTTTCAGATGAACCTCTAGAGTAGCGACCTTTTGCATTAGCTATAAGGAACCACTTTTTGATTATTTTGGCTTCATAGTCCGTTAAAATGTTGTTTTTCATGTGGTGCAAGAATGAAAGCGACACAATAAAATATGGTGATGATAATGTTGCGTCAGTTTCAAGACCAAATGTGTTTTTTAACTCATCTAACGTATGTTCCAAGGCCTTTGTTACTTTTGGCCATGCTGCTTCCAAATCTTCTTTTGTTAAAGAAGGAACAATCTTAAATTTTGATTGACCTGTTAGTATAGCGACAAGCGTTCTAACAATAATACCTGTGCTAATGTTCCATCCGTGTTTTTCACAATATTCTGCCTCTTTATTAAACTTAACTAATGCTCCTTCTTTAGTTCCTTCTTCTGTTTCAACAGTTGGCCATTTTGCGGTTATCTGAGCTAAGGCTAAGTCAGAACCTTTTAATTTTGTGCCGGCTGAGTTAACACGTACAAATATCTCGGTAACTTCCTCATAAGACATGCCTGCAGGAAGAGTTTTTACCTGAAAATCATATGTTTCAATGTTTTTTAGGGCTTGGAAACGGTCCATATATTTTGATAATCGTTCTTGTCCTTCAGGAGTTGCTTGATCTCCGGCTCTTCGAGCAATTTCTTGATAACCAATCTTGTTTCCAAAAACGCCTGCAACAGAAATCCAATTCTGCTGGCTTTTTACAAGTGGGTTTTCTACCACAAAAGCACGACGATTTAAGTCATCAAGACGGCTTTTATTTTCTTCTTCATCTGAAGTTATTTTAATCTCGTCATCTTCTTCAAACTCTGTTTCATTATCATCATCGGTAGAGACTTTTGTGTTTTCCAGTTTGTCCGGATGATCAAGATTGAAGTAAATATCAATAGCACGTTTTCTTCCGCGCACATTTACAGGCTCACCGCAGAGAATTGCTTTTAGAGATGTTAGTCGTTGCTGGCCATCTAACAACAGATAATAGGACTCATATTTTGTATCATCCTGCGATACGGCAAAATCACGTGTAGGAACCTTTTGTGTAGTCTCCCATCGTAAGATTGTACCAGTTGGATATTTACGGTATAAAGAATCAAGTAAATCTCTGACTTGCGTTGACTTCCACACATATGCACGTTGCATTTCTGGAAGACGCATTCTATTTGATTTAATCTCATCAATAAGAGTTCTAATTTCAGTCATTGTGTTCCTTTCTTTTAGGAGATAAACTTCCCTGTAAGTATGGTTCAAAATATTGTATCATATTAGCACAGGAAACAGTCGTGTCAACATATCATACAAGTATAGTAACAAACATATTTCCCAGTATTGTCACGATTTGACAATACTAAACAATTATACTCTTGCACCGCAAGGGGAAATAGTGTATGATATAGTTAGTTAAGAGATTTATTTCCCCACAATACAAAATAAGAAAACTGCCATGATTGAATCAATCAGGCATCAATAGCTTTTGGTCGGAATTGATGACAATTCCATTTGTTCTAACAACATTAAACTAAAACACAAGGAGGTAAAAATGACTACGACATTGAAAATTGAACCGGATAAATATGACTATTACGAGGATATAGCGCTTTATCGCGTTGATAAAAAAACACATAAAACCGAATATATCTGTGATGATGAAACAGAATGGAAGCCGACGGAAGAAGACATCGAAAAGAAATATCACAGCGCGTATATCAATGATGTATCAAAACTTGAGTTTCCGGAAGATATGGAAATGATGTTAAAAGACTTCTTTGTATCGGACGTAAAGCTCGAATTAGTTTAATAGACCACAACATTTTAATATTTTATGGAGACATGTAATGAAACACTATCAATACGATATAGCAGAAGAAGACAATGGCAAAATGGCTTTATTTGTAGTCCGTTATGATGATGAAACCAAAAAATATGAAAGTTGGAGTAGCGGTCGCCAAGAATGGCGAGAAAATCCTAAGATAGCGCATTATTTTCATGGTCTAGATACAGCCGAACTTATAGATTGCACCGAAGAAGAAGCAATGGAACTCATTGCCCGGCAGGAAAACAGCAACAAAAGTTAGTCTTCGTCGTCCTCGTATTCGTCGTCCTCGTCGACGTATTGCAAAAGGTTGGGGAAGTCCTCGCTGTCAATAGGTACGCGCTTGGCTTTGACTTTAATCAGCTTGTCTTCGCGGCAAAAGGTAAAAGTCATATCCTCGCCGTCGGTTTCGATGCTCACGAGAAAAGTCAGCTTATATAAGCGTTGCAACTCGGCATTGAGCGCCTGCACACGTCGTTCGATATCCTCGTATTTTTCTTTACTGATCCACATTTTTAATCTTTCCACACTTTGCGCTTGTTAAAATCTTTCGGCTCAATGACTTTAACGTGCTTACCCCAAGTATAAAGGTGCCAATCCATTTCTCTTGCCCCACCTGCACGGAATTTAACCGTCAGCGTGCCATCGGGATTTTCAATCATTTCTTGTGTCGGGTGGAAAATGTATTTGGCCGCTTCTTTGGCAACTTCTTTATCAAACTTCCATTCCACATCAAACGGCTCTTCCTGATATACCCCAAACGACTGCCGGCTGAACTCCTCGAGCGAGAACGAAGCATCGCGCACAAAATACTCGTCCAATATCTGTATATCTTGGATGTTATTCAAGTCAAAATTGCACATTTTCTTGCGTTTGGTATGCCACGCAATCAGATAATGCTTGTTGCCGTAAAGAAAACCATACGGATACACCGTGCGCCATTCATTTTTGGTCTTGGATTGATACTTGATTTTGATGATTTTGCAGGCAATCACGGCATGGCGGAGCTTTTGCATAAACTTATCGTCAATTTTGATTTTCGGCCCCGGGCGCAAAGCATAACCCTCTGCTTCAAGCAATGCCTCGGCATCCGGCTCAATCCGGTTAAGCGCCTCGCTGCTCATAGAGGCCTTGATTTTGTGCATAACCGTTTCAATCGCCGCTACATCTTCCGGCATCTTGGTTTTCATGAGTTTGATAGCATTTTGTAGCGCATTGATTTCAGCCAGCGAAAAGCCGACATATTGTCCGAGCGAGCCTTGCGGAATATACCAACGTTTGGTATTATGAGCACCGTTAATCTCTTTAATCTGCGGAAATTGTTCCTTAACCATATCTTTCATACGAATAGCGGTGCGCTTGGAAACATTGAATTTCTGCATAATATCGGCAATAGAAACGCCATTTTCGGCATTTTGCATCCACAGCGACATCTCAAGCAACTTTTGCGTTTTCTGGTAAAACATATCAAACCTCCATTTTTGAACTATTCTAAACCAACGATATTTAAAAAGGGTAAAGATAATGTCAGATTGTGGCAATGCTAACAAAATATGGGATTGACAAGGGTTTCAAGATTTTGTAAACTACAAGTATCTCCTGAATACGAGCTGGTAATATATCTACCCGTCATAAGTATTCAAAGATTGCCGTTGGTGGATATATCGCCAATTGGCCGTTTTTAGCTCTTGAAAGTGCAACGATATATCCGTTGTTCGTAGCTTTCAAGGCTCCCTATCGGTGGATATATCGCCGTTAGGCTTCGCAGGATTTTGAAGTCGTAGTAATATGTCTACTGCCCGTAGACTTCAAAATCTTCCCGCCGTGGACATATCACAGGCGGGATTTTTTCTGTGCCAATATATGACAACAATTTTAACATTTCTGTATTATCCGATGTCAAATCATGGCATTTCTGAACACTGGTGGGGTTGCATAATAAAAATAACGTGTGTATGATAAAAGAAAAAGGAGGCATATTATGGCAGCGCTACCGTTTTTAATATTAGTGTTCTATTTAGCTTGTAAATTGGAAATTCACTGCGATGAAAGACTCAGGAAACATAAAGAAATAGAACGCTGGTGCCAAAAAGAACAAAAAAAGATAGAAAAATATCTTAATGGTTCTTACACAGAAACTAAACCAAAATACAAAATGAAAGAGGATAGCTCTGAAGATGATGAGTTATTTATGACAGACCTTGGAAATTTCGACAATATGTTCAAATAGTAATATAGATGTGAAGGAGGCCGAAATGGGAATTTTATTTTTATTGCTTATCGGTTATGTTATTTGGAAGTGTTTAAGTGGCGCTCCGGTAAGTACTGGAAGAGAAGATAGAGAATTTGAAGAGATGTGCCTGTCTTTGCAAGATGTAGATGATGATTTCGATGTGTTTTAGGAGGATTTTATGGTAAGAACCAAGAAAAATACGGCATTACAACGAGAAAACAAACTAAATGAAGCTATAAAGCAAGAAAATGTTATTGATATGCGTTCTTTTTTCGATTCAAAACAGAAAAAAGAGGACGATTATTGGATGGCTGCCATGGTTTTGTGTATAGACAACATATCAACCGAGCAGAAAATCCGCCTTGCCCGCAAAATCATCAGAAAAAAAGCCGCGTTGAACTTCTTTTTCGACCACTTGCATGATATAGATTGATGATTTGTGCATCATATAAATAACCGTTGACGATGTCGGAATGTCGTGCTAGATTCATCGTTATATGATTAAGTATTGTAAATCAAGGGGAGGAAGATATGGTGAATTGGGCAAGTTATCTGTCAAAAGGTTTGGATATAAAATGGCTTATCGGTACGCTGGAATTGTCGGAAACGGATTCCGGTGACGATAGAGATAAATACATTTTTACACCTTTTTTATTAAGAAAAAAAGGTAAAATCGAGCAAATAAAAGATAATTTTAAGATATTAGTTCGCCATCCGGGAAGTGCTAAAGATTATTTTGATTATGAGGATTTTAAGGATACATTAGATAAATTAATGCAAGACGGGCTTGTCAAGGCTCGTATAAATGATGGCGCCAGAAAATTTTTAAAGGATGAAAATAATTTGGGTGATGATACATATTCATTATC
>JAEEYV010000017.1 GCA_016288295.1 Alphaproteobacteria bacterium | reverse complement strand
TTTGAAATGTATCGCCGCTATGCAACTTTGCAAGGATGGAAATTTGAGGTGCTTGATGCCAATGAAAACGGGCTTGGCGGATATAAAGAAGCCTCGGCAAGTATTACCGGAAAAGATGTGTTTTCTAAATTGAAATTTGAATCGGGGGCGCATCGTGTTCAACGTGTGCCGGTAACAGAATCGCAAGGACGTGTTCATACATCGGCAGCGACGGTGGCGGTTTTGCCTGAAATTGAAGAAGTTGATTTTGAGATTAACCCGGCAGATTTACGAATCGATGTTTATCGTGCTTCGGGTGCCGGCGGACAACATATTAATAAGACGGAATCGGCAGTTCGTATTACTCATATTCCGACCGGGACGGTGGTACAATGTCAGGACGGACGTTCACAATTCAAAAACAAAGAGCAGGCCATGCGTCAGTTGCGTGCAAAGTTATATGACCAACAAAAAACTTCTATTGACAGCGCATATTCGGAAAGAAGAAAGTTGCAAGTCGGAAGTGGCGATCGCTCGGAGAGAATTCGTACTTATAACTATCCGCAAGGGCGTGTTACCGATCACAGAATTAATTTGACGTTGTATAAGCTTGACGAAGTGGTTTCGGGTGATGCGTTGGGTGAAATTATTGATGCTTTGCTGGCAGAAGATCAAGCACAACGTTTGGCAGAGTTGGAATAAAAAGATAATAAAGTTTGATTTTATAACTAAATACGCAGTATAGTATTGGTGAGGTGAGAAATGGCAAAAATTGCAGTTGTTGGAGCAGAGGGAAGTATCGGGCGTGAGGTCTTAAATTTTTTGGCAGACGGAGGATATCGTTTGTCAGATGTTGTGGCGTTGGAGCCACGTGCGGTATTGGGTAGCCAGGCCTCTTTTGGTGAAGAAGAGGATATAGATGTACTAAATCTCGATGGTTTCGACTTTTCGGGAATCGATGTGGCAATTTTTGCAACAACGGAAGAAATATCTAAACGTTTTGTTCATAAGGCACTTGATAAAGGTGTAAAAGTCGTTGATTGCAGTGGATGCTTTTTTAGTGATGCCGATGTGCCGATGATTGTGGCCGGAGTTAATGAGGCAGAAATTAAAAATGCCAAACGCAATCTGGTCAGTGTGCCGTCGGCAACAGTTGCACAGATTTTATTGCCGTTGGTTGAAGTGGATAAAAAATGCAAAATTAAGAGGTTGGTTGTTTCAACCTATAACTCAACATCAGTTTATGGCAAAGAGGGGATGGATGAGCTGTTCTCGCAGACAAGAAAAATTTTTATGAATGAAAGCTTGGTTGATGATCAAAAAGTTTTCGGCAAACAAATAGCTTTTAATGCCATTCCGCAAGTTGAAGAATTTATCGGCGATGAAACTAAATATGAATGGAGTATTAATGCCGAAGTTAAAAAAGTGTTGAACAGCAATGTTAAGGTTCATGCCAATTGTGCGTTTATTCCGGTATTTGTTGGCAGTGCCGCATATGTTAATGTTGAGTGTGAAAAAGATGTCGATGTTGATGAAATAGCATCAATGATGAAACAGACAAAAGATGTAATTGTGTTTGATAAAAAAGTTTCCGGCGGATATGTGACATTGAATGATGTGCAGGGTGAAACAGAAGTTTATGTAAGTCGTCTGCGTCAAGATGTTTCAGTTGAAAACGGGTTTAGTTTTTGGTGTGTGGCTGATAATCTGCGTTTTGGTGTTGCCGGAAATGCGTATAAAATTGCTCGCCTTTGGGCAAAATAGTTAATTGAGGGAGACCGCAAAATGAAAAAATGGGCTTGTTTGATTGTGGCGATGTTGACATTGATGACAATGTCAGCACAAGCAGAAGAAGCTGTAAGTCAAAAAACAGATGTACCGGCACCTTCAGAGGTTGATGCACGTACATTTGTGATTAGTGCCACAACTCCTACAATTGATTATGTTAATATAGGTATAGAACTGGGGAATATTGAAGAAGCCCTAAAAATAGGAAATGTCGATTCTAAAACAATAAGCCAATATGTGTCTTATTTAGGTACTGCATCAGGGCAGTTGCAAGAATTACGCAAACAACTTGATGCTGATTTGAAAAGTGTTAACAAGAGGATAGAGTCTCTTGGCGAAATGCCTAAAGAGGGTGAAGAAGAACTGCCAATGATTGCCGAAAAACGTAAGGAATATAACGAAGAATTGGTTTATCAAAAAGGCAAAATTGCTGAAGTGGACTTGTTGGTTAACCGTGCAGAAGAACTAACAACAATGATTTCAAGTGCAAGAAAGCAGGCATTAATCGGAAGTCTGTTATTTTATCAGGAACCGATTATCTATCCAAGTAATTTTTTACGTGCTACGGCAGAGTTTGTAAATCTTGGTTTTAATATCCTTAAATCTCCTTTGACATGGTATGGTGATTTGTCAGATGAGGAAAAAGGAAAGGTAAAATCAAATGTTATTCCGGTTTTGTTGATGATAGCAATTGCTTTGTCTGTCGGTATATTTTTACGTGCCTTTATTATTCAGCACTTGGGATATAAACGCCATAATGTTACGGGAATTCCGCCGTATTTTACTAAAGTTATTGCGGCAATGTTTGTTGCGTGTGCTTACGGAGTAATACCGGCGGTTATGTTAGGTGGTTTTTTGGTGTGGGCTGTTCATACCAAGATATTGACAGTAGGCTTCTTTGGCGTGGTACTGATTAGTGTTTTGTATTATTCTTTATATATATTCTTATCAAATGCGGCTATTCGTGTTGTTTTTGCTCCATATAATCCTAAATGGCGTTTGATAAGTATGGAGACCGAAAAAGCAAAACGTTTGACCAAAGCCTTTTATTTCAGTTTCTTTGTAATAGGAATCTGTGCAATGTTGCGACACATTGCCAGTGAAGCTAATTCGTCGCTAGAGCTGATTTATTATATTTCGCTTATTTCAACTGTAATTAAGTCATTGTGTACGGTCTGGGTTATCCATATGTTTTTCTGGGATGATATGATTGCCGAGGCCAAAGAAGGTGATGATGAAGATACGGTTGCACTGATTGAATCCAGAAACAAACGAGCATTGAGAATTATATTTTTAGCTGGACTGGCAGCGGTAGTTGTAATCGGTATTTCGTTGTTTGGTTATCCGCGTTTAGCAAGTTTTATAGTTAACAGGTTCTTGTTTACGGTTTTGATAACAGTTGTTTTATTGGTATTGCGCAAAGCTATATTTGAATTGATAAGAAGGTTGTTATTGTTCAGCTTTTGGGGAAATCGTTTTAAGGCAAGAAAAGCTTTGCTTGAAAAGATAGATTTTTGGTTGCATGTGACAATTAATCCGATTTTTATGATTGTCGGACTGTTGGTTGTTTTAACATTATGGGGAGTATCAACAGATATATTGTTGCAGAGTATGAAAAAGCTGTTCTTTGGCTTTAAGGTTGGCGGTGTAGAGATATCTCTGTTTTTGATTATTTTGGGAATAGCTGTATTTTTCTGCTCGTTGAAAGTGTTTAAAATTCTGCGTGTTAAATTGCAGGATAACATCTTATCTCACGTTGAAATAGATGACGGTATAAAACACTCATTAGCATCGGGATTTGGGTTTGTCGGGGTTGTAATCTCGTTGGTTTTGGCGATTATGGTGATGGGTGGCGACTTGAGTAACCTGGCCTTGGTTGCAGGTGCCTTGTCAGTCGGTATCGGTTTTGGTCTGCAAAATATTGTAAATAATTTTATGTCCGGAATTATATTGTTGTTTGAGCGCCCAATCAAAGTTGGTGACTGGGTAAAAATTGATGGAGAAGAGGGAACAATTAAGCAAATTAATATTCGATCAACCGAAATTGAAACTTTTTCACGCTCGAGTGTGATTATTCCGAATGCAACATTGTTGTCAAATTCTGTTACTAATATGACGCATGGTAATAATTGGATGCGCTTTAGTCTTAAAGTCGGGGTAGCGTATGGTTCAGATGTTGAAAAAGTGAAAAAGATTTTACTTGAGTGTGCTAATGCCAATCGCAGAGTTTTGAAAAAACCGGAACCTTATGTTTTGTTCCAGGATTTTGGTGCAAGTAGTTTGGATTTTGAGCTTAGAGGTTATAGCAGTAACATTTGGGATGGATGGAGTATTCCAAGTGAACTAAGGTTTGAAATTAACCGTCGCTTTAACGAAGAAGGAATAGAAATTCCGTTCAATCAGTTGGTTGTTCATCAGGCAGATGATGATAATACGGAAACAAAAACTGAAACGGTTGTTAAAAAGGCTAAAACAGATACTAAAAAAGAAGAAACAAAAAGATGAAAATAAAAGACTTATCAGGTAAAACAATAGCCGTCTGGGGATTGGGAACAGAGGGAAAAGATGTTTTAGGTTATCTTAAATCTCATAATATTACCAAGAATTTTATTCTGATTAATGATGTGCCTTGTGATAAACCTAGAGGTTTTGAGGCGTGTGAGTTGTATTGCGAAAATAGGGTTGCAGAAGGTGTTGACAAAGCAGATGTAGTTATTCGCTCTCCGGGGGTTAGTATATACAAGCCGGAAATTTTGAATAATCAAAATAAAGTTACAACGGTTACTGATTTGTGTCTGAACGAGATTCGTTATAATCATCCAGGATGTAAAATTATTGCAATAAGTGGTTCAAAAGGAAAAAGCACAAGTGTTAGTGCTTTAGCTTTTATGCTGACAAAACTTGGTTTTAAGGTTGGATTGGGCGGAAATATCGGTCGCCCGCTGATTGAGCTTATGGATGGTGATTATGATTTTTTGGTTGCTGAAATTTCAAGTTATCAAGCATCTGATTTGACAGTATCTCCACATATTGCAATGTTTACAAATTTATTTTATGTACATAGCGAGTGGCATACTGGGCACGAAAATTATTGCCGTGATAAAATTCACCTGATTGCTAATCAAAAAGATGATGATTGTTTTTGGGTTAATGCTCAAAATAAGCAATTAGTAGATTATACGGAAGAATTTGCTGCACGGCGTAAGTTTTATGATGTTGAGGATGGCTTTTATGCTGAAAATGGTAATTTGTTATACAAGGGTGAAAAAATCTTGGGTATGGCGGATTTGAAATTGAACGGAATGCACAATCTTGACAATCTATCCGGGGTTTTTAGTATCATGTTATCATTAGGGCTTGATATCAAAAAGGCGGCGGAAATTTTGAAGGATTTTGAGCCATTACCTCATAGATTGCAAAAAGTGGCTTTGAAAAACGGGGTGTTGTTTATTAATGACAGCATATCGACGGCTCCGGAGGCGGCAATCGGGGCGATTAATAGTTTTGAGGGCAATCTGGTGCTTATTTCCGGTGGACAGGATAATCAGCAGGATTATACTGAATATGCTCAGTGTGTTGAAAAAAATCATAAGGTTAAGGCCGTGATTACACTGTATCAGACAGGTCCAAAAATTGCAAAAGCCTTGTGTGAGCAAGTAAAACGCAATGACATCTCTTTGATAGAGGGGGATAGTTTGGAAAAAGCTGTTGCATTAGCTTATGATTTGTTGCAAAAAAATGGTGGCGGGACGATTTTGTTTACGCCAACAAGCCCGAGTTTTGGGTTTTATAAAAATTTTATGGAGAGGGGTAACCATTTTATTAAAGTGGTTGAAGCTTTGTGATAAAATGCCGGTTTAGCTCAGTTGGTAGAGCAACGCATTCGTAATGCGTGGGTCGAGTGTTCAAGTCACTTAACCGGCACCATTAGAAGGTTTCCTACTCTTGAATAAAAAATCTCCGTCGATATTAATCGGCGGAGATTTTGCGTTGCTAT
>JAEEYV010000002.1 GCA_016288295.1 Alphaproteobacteria bacterium | reverse complement strand
GATAAATTATCTATTCACGATGCAGTATATTGGTTACCCGAACCGATGAGCCCGGAAGCGAATGCACGGTTTTCGCAATTCATTCAAAGAAATATTCTCTATCAGAATGCAGAACACCGGACAGTTCATCGCCCATTGAAAGAACTATCGATTATTGCTAAAAACTGGAAAGCTTTAGAAAAAAAATTACAAGATCAGGAAGATAATTCTGCAATAGCAAAGCTCAAATACAATGATGTTCTTTCAATTTGCATGAGTGTAATATATGAAGATCAGCGCAATAATGTTTTTGCAATTGAGGCGGCAAAACATGGCACACCTGAGGAGGAATATCATAATTATGAAGATATCTATCTGGCCGGATTAAAAGTTCCTGAGCCGTTTGACAGCAAAAAAGAATTTAAGGAAGGCAAATATACAGGAAGATTTTTGCCACGAGAAGATCCCAGAACCGGATTTTTTGGAGATTACACCGACTGTTGTCAACATTTTGGAGGAGTGGGGCATTCTTGTGCCGTTTCAACAGTAAAACATCCGTTCTCGCAGTTGTTCGTAATTGAAAATGATAAAGGAGAAATTGTTGCCGGCTCATGGACATGGGAAAACACCGAAGGCAAATATCGCGAAGTTTGTTTTGATAATATAGAAGCTTTGGGAGAACTTAAAAGCCGCCCTGAGATAAATAAAATCTATGAACAAGTCGGGCAGTATCTGACCCAAGAAGAAAATTGTCATAAAGTAACGATAGGTATAGGCTATCAAGATGCAGATGTGTCAGGTTATAAACAAACAGAGGCCATATCTCTACCCAAATTATACGGTCATGATGGTACAGATAACTATTCTGACGCACATTCACAAGTTTTGTTGTCAGAAAATCCGAATGCTCAACCTCTGGATAAAACACAAGAAAGTCAGCGTTATATTCGAGATGTTTGCTTTTTGGATATTGATGCCATGGACAATATTTCATATAAGGTATTTCCTGAAAGTGATAAACAGCTTCAAGCACCTGATAATATGTCCGGATTTGTCATTGAAGATCGCGAAAAAGGAGTTGTTGGATACTGTTTGTATAATAAAGAAGAAAAATCCATTTACGATATGGCAGTTCTTCCCGAATATCGAAAAGACAAGAACGCCTCATCACGCAAATTATTTGCTGAGATGATCCGTGTAATACATAAAGATGGCGGAGAATGGAGTGCAGAAATGCGTGATGAAACTACATTAAAATACCTGAAAATTATGGCTGAGCGCGGATTAGTTCAATATAAAGAAAATGGTGTTGATCACACCATGTGTGATGGTTCAAAAGTAGTTTCGGTAACTTTTAGAGCGACTTCCCCTGAAGAGCAAGAACAAAACAAAAGTTTAAATAATATACACAAAGTTCCTCTTAACCATAGTAGATAGAAAAACAATAAAACCCTTGATTTCTCAAGGGTTTGAAGTGGTAGCGAGGGTCGGATTCGAACCAACGACACGCGGATTATGATTCCGCTGCTCTAACCAACTGAGCTACCCCGCCATAAAGACTGCATATTACTTAAGGTTATTTTCACATCTTGTCAAGACATTTTTATAAAAAAATCATAAATTTTCCAACAACAAAAAGCTGTTAATATTGCTCCTCTGCTCTTGTCAACTACTGCTCCTCTGTATAACGTAGAGTTGAACTACAAAAATGACTATCGGAGGAACTATGAAAAAAAATTATGCTTTTCCTGCAATATTATGTTGCGGAGCAATATTCTGCTCTAATGCTATGGCAGACGAACCCAAACAAAACTTAAGCGATCTTCGTGCAAACTTTCGTCGTGTAGCCCTTGAGATGGCTTCAACCGAAGTCCAAAACGGCGAATATTATGTTGATAACCCTAACTCAAAACTAAGTGCCGATAGTCAAACAATGATTAAAGGCGTTTTTGATTTTGTTCTCGAGTATGATCAACCGCAATGGCAATGGAACAACAGCCTGTTTGCTGAATATGGACGCACCAAACTCCGCCCTGCTAACGGCAATGATACCACCAGTGAAGATGCCGATAAAATATTGCTTACTTCTGACTACAACCGCAAAATGTGGCGTTTTGAAGCTGATAATGCCGACATCGGCCCGTTTGCCAGCATTGCATATCAGACCGAATTCAAACCCAACAAACCGGCTCCACGTCAAAAAGTCTTCCGCGGCAAAACCGGTCTGAAAATTTTCAACGGCAATATAATCAAAGAATTATACGCTGCTGCCGTCGCTGAATATGATATTACCTACAGCGAACGCAAAAATACCAAATCCGCATACGAAATCGGTTGGCGTACCGAATATGCTCAATCTGAACAGGTAAAATTTCAATTTGAAGGATATTTCCGTGACTATTTGAGCTATAGCGAATATGTTTATACCGATCTCAAATATGAATTGAGCGCCATTGCTCGTATGGATGTAAAAATCTACAATAATTTCAGCCTCGCTCCATACATTCAATACTTTATGGGCGAAGCTCGCGGTGTAAACAAAACCGGAAGCAACTTTATGATTGGTGTTTCATTTGCTTATTCCGAATTGTTCGGCCTGTAAGCCCCAACAAACAACAAGAAACGCATTTTGCCTGACGGCAAAATGCGTTTCTTGATACTTCAGACCGACCATCATTGCTGGACGTAACCCAGCAATGTATCCGCCACTCCTTCCAGAGTCATATACTCCATATCACCTATGATACCGTCTGGAACAACAATGTTACACTCTCCTCTGAGCTTTTGTCTTAACTCATTGAGGTCTTCTCGTTTCAGGCCCAGTTTTTGACAGGTCATCCCATTACGGGATTGATCTTGAGAGATACCAAAACTCTTTTGCAGAGTACCACGAAGCCATGCTAAAATTTGTGTCTTATCCATAATATACTAATGATTTTAAAATAATTAACTATTAAATAGTGAGTCTATACGTGAAAAAAGCTTCTGTCAATATTCTATTTTCTGACTATGTTTTTCACATTACTATCTATACAACAAACAACAAGAAACGCATTTTGCCTGACGGCAAAATGCGTTTCTTGATTGTTAGATTATTTACTGGTTGATAACTCCAGAATCTTGTCTGCAACCTCACCAAGCGTCATATTGGCCATCCCTTCGGGAAATTCAACACCAAACTTGTCTTCGATTCGCATCACCAGTTCCACTCGATCGACACTGTCCAGTCCCAAATCGTCGTAAACTCCGGCGTTTGCATGAGGGACCTCAGTCACCACAAAATTTGTCTTCAACTCATCATAGAGCCATTCTAAAATTTCTTGTTTATCCATAACAAAATTATTTAAGAATAATAAAAACCCATTAAGTATGTTCTATTGCACAAAAAACAATTTTTGTCAATATATTACTTTCCGACTCCTTGATATTCAAACCCTGCTTTTACAACATCATCTACATTTAGCATATTTCGTAAATCAACAATTTCCGGTTTTGCCATTATCGATTTGATTTTCAATAAATCAATGTGCCTAAAATCTTCCCACTCCGTTAATATCACCATAACATCAGCTGTACGACAAGCATCTTCTATCGAATTAGCATACTTAACACTATCACCTAAGATAGCTTTTGCATTCACCATCGCTTTCGGATCATAAACGCAGATATTATGTGAGTGTTTTACCATTTCTCTTACAATATCAATTGCCGGAGATTCACGACAATCATCGGTACCACCCTTAAAGGCCAAACCTAACACCGCAATTTTACCTTCAGGATTAGATTTTATTGCCTCAATAACTCTCAATCCCATTTTTGCCTTACGTTCACCATTTTTTGCGATTGTTGTTTCAATCAAATTCAACGGCGCACCATATTTTCTGCCCATTTGAGCCATAGCATTAGTATCTTTAGGAAAACAAGAACCTCCATACCCCGGTCCTGGATTCAAAAACTTCTTTCCAATCCGTGAATCCATCCCCATACCTTCTGCAACTTCTAAAATATCTGCGCCTGATTTTTCACAAAAATCAGCCATTTCATTAATATAATGAATTTTCATCGCTAAAAAAGCATTTGAAGCATATTTAATAGTTTCCGAAGAACGTCTTTTTACTAATAAAAAAGATGTTTTACCAACAAACGGAGCATATAACTGAAGCATAATTTCTCTGGCTCGTTCCGAATTTGTGCCAATCACAATCCTATCCGGATTAAAAAAGTCATGAATAGCAAAACCTTCTCGTAAAAACTCCGGAATTGAAACCACGTCAAAGTCGGCATCACAATTAATTTCACGGATAATTTTTTCAATCTCATCACCGGTTCCCACCGGTACTGTAGATTTTGTTGCCACAACGGTATAACCATCCAAGTATTGCGCCAGCTCTTTTGCCGCCGCATAGATATATTGCAAATCTGCCTCTTTGGTTATCGGATGTGGTGGAGTTCCGACTGCCAACATCACAACATCAGCATTACACACGGCACTTTGCATATCAAGAGTAAACTTAATTTTTCCTCTTTCAACATTTTTCCGGAACAAATCTTCCAAACCATCTTCAAACAAAGTCAGTTCACCACGGTTTAGAGTTTCTATTTTATCCGCAATTTTATCCACGCAGACAACATCATTCCCTAATTCAGCAAAACCCACACCGGTCGGCAAACCTACATACCCTGTACCAATAATTGCTAGTCTCATCAATATCTCCTTTTACAATTATCGCTCAATCATAACATTACACCCTCAAAAAACAAGTTTTACCTTTGTTTTTATACGCAATAAAAAAATATTGCGTAATAACAAAAAACTGTTTATATTTGCCATGTCAATAAACAAGGGTATAACTGATGGATAGAGAGCTACACCTGTTTATCATTTGGAACAATGCTCGTTTTATGGAAAAGCAAATTCTGAATGATATCAAAAAGAAATTTGAAATATTTCAAACTTACGAAATAACTTGGTCAGAGCAAAATTTTGCTAAAAACCTTTCTCGTTTTTATGGCAAGAAATTACCTAAAAGTTGCAAAAAAGAGAAAGAAGTAGGACTAGGCCCGTTTTTGGTAGTTCTGGTACACGACAATCACCCAAAAATGATAAACAATAGAAATCACAACATTGTAGCCACCAAACAGTCTTATCGCCACCTTTTAGGCAAAAACCTTATTCATGCCTCTGATACTACACAGGAAGCAACTGAAAACATCCTTTTCTTATTAGGTAAAAACGTAAAAGAAATTGAGGAGGCAGGAGAACGACCTGTTCAACAAATATCAGGCGATATCCCCGGAAGTATTGCGTGGAAGCACATTGATGAGGCTCTTAATTTGGCAAAAAAAGTTCCATTTACAAAAATTATTTCTTATAAAGAATCATACCTTATTCACAGCCGACATGCCGATATTATACGTCGCATCTTAAACGCCACACCCTGCAGATTTAAAATTCCCGGGCGTCATAAATATTATATAAAAGTTGGCAAAAACAAACAACCTATATACATACGTAAAGTAGTTTAAATATCATTTTCTACATCATCATCTTCATAATTTTCAAATAACGATTTCCATAATTGCTTCTTAAATATCCACAAATTTATTATTCCGAGAACAACCAACACTGATAATGACAGATATAATATATAATACCAACTCACTGCCACAACATTCATCATAATTTCCTGATTAGTAATGCGCCAAAAGCTCAAAGCCACCGCTGTCATCACAAATATAACAATAAATGCCCCCAACCACACTCGGCGCAACCTCTGTTTATCAAAAAATACAACCGTTATCATATATGCCAAAAACATAGCCAATAATAAATAAATTTCCATTTTTATCTCCTTTGACATATATATAATCACAATATTTAAATAAAAAAGACCACCTCTCGGTAGTCTTTCCGTTGCTGATTCTTATAATTTAATCAAGACGTGGCCACTCACCTTTTTTCAATTGCTTTAGACTTTTGCTATCTTTGCCTCGTCTGGAATTATAAATCCAATAATTGGCCACAACCTTTTTCACATAAAGTCTGGTTTCTCGCCACGGAATCATCTCCACAAACAACAATGGGTCATTTTCGTAGTTTTTACGATCAACCCATTTTTTAACATTATGTGGTCCACCATTATATGATGCCGCCAAGAAAAACAAATTATCGCCCACATTCTCATCATCAAGCAATATCTGTACATAATCCTGCCCGATTTGTAAATTTCGTTTCTTATCATATAGTTGCTTACAGCCTTTACGGTACTCTTTATTTTTTGTAACCGCCGCCGCAGTATAAGGCATCAACTGCATCAGACCGCAAGCCCCTGCATAACTCTTAACTTTATAATTAAACAAAGACTCTTGCCTTACCAATGCCCACACCCAAGATCTGTTAACCGTCCACTTTTTTTCAGGCTCCCATTCGGGGTATGGATACATAAAACTGTCATAATTACGATTTTTAGAATAATTTTTTAATCCGTTAGCAATAATAAAGCTCAAATTAGCAAAATCATATTGCTCACACATAAACATTACCAATTCTTTTTGTTTACTGCTCAATTTGGTATAATTTTTACGCAAATCAGCTTCCGCCAAATCTTCTTCCCCGGCTTTTATCAACAATATAGCCCGACGAATAATATCCGACTTTAATATTTCATTACGATATTCATCATTTTCCATATTGTTAAAATGCGCTTGCGTTTTCCAATCATAATCAATATCACGCCCCAATTCATAACGAGCTAAAATACCATAAAACGTATGTTCAAAACCTGCGGCTTTTTTCAGGTATTTTTTTACATTTTCATCATTCTTCAATTTTTTATTAGCACGCGCAGCCCAATAAGCGCCCGATGCTGCCAACCACTGATCTTCTTCATTAAAACTTACAAGTTTTTCAAACAATTCTGCCGATTTTTTATAATTTCCCAATTTCCATGCAGCCAACCCGCCGAACCAAGCTGCAGTAGTTTCATGACTGCGACGAACAGCCTTCTCAGTCCATTTCAGAGCTGTTTCATATTCTCCCTCGTAAAAATAAGATGCAGCCAAAGTAGAACTCATTCCATCATATCTTTTATCGGGAATGGTCATTCTAAAACGGTTATCAGCCATTATTGATGACGCTTTTTTATTATCCGTACGGCGAATTGCACGCAAAAACTCGTCTAATTGCTGTCTGACAAATTTACGATCTTCCGGCTTTAAAGAACTGTATGTATCTTTGTACCACGCATATGAAGCATACATTCTCTTTTTAGCCGGTACCGGTTTAGACGGTTTATATCCAGGAGCTTTTGTTTTAGCCAATATTGCCAATATTCCCTGTTGTGGCAAATCATTATATTTTTTCAGCCACTCCTTAAGCTCCTTATACGAGGTCTTATAATCACGGCTTAAATATTTTTGCGCTAACACATGCCCCATCAGAGATTTACTTTGCAATTTTCCGACTAACTTGTCAGCTTTTTCTATCTCATTATTTTTTATTGCCTTAAAAATTTTTGCATAATGCTCAACATCTGCTTCTGTTGCATTTGATTTTTTGAGAACTTGCTCATATAACTCATTATCAATTATTTTATTTTTAAAAAATGATGCCTGCGCTGACAAACTTATGCAGCACACACACAAACATATAATTATCTTTTTCAAAATTTTTTCCTCAGAACATTACATACGGGTAATCCATCTTACCTTTGCGGCACATGCCTTTTGAGACAGCCCCTTCACCCGACAACGATTAATAACAATATTTGGTGCCTTATCCATCGTATAGCAACCATCACCAATCAATGTATATCTATACTGATTTCCGACTTGCGGTTCTACATTATTAAAACTCAGAGCTGTTTCAATACCTGACCATCTAAGTCTGTAACTGATACTTGAAAGTTTCGTCGGCAATGATGTCATAATAGCAAAACGCATTGAGCATCGAGTCTGTCCTGAAGGACTTTTATAAACCTTATAATCATCCATATATAACAAAATCAATTCTTTATCAGCATTTTTATCTTTTGAAAACACCTTTACTTTTGGCTCACTGCTATTTCTTACATTTTTCTCTGGAGAAATATTGCTCTTTTCATAATTAAACGGAGATACTGCCTCTTTTTCTTTACTTTCCATAATCGCCTGTTGTGCGGCAGTTGTCGGCTTAGCAACGGTTTCTTCAGCCTTTGGCTTTGAATCTGTAACTTGTGCTCTGACAGGTTGAGTATTGGCAGACTTATTAGTTTCAGAACCAAAAAATTGCGCATACACCGGAAGAGTCGACAAAGCACCGACCAAAACACCGACAGCTAATATATATTTTTTATTCATCAACAAACTCTCTTATTTAATTGTAGAAATAATTGAATCAGTCATTTCCATTGCTTTAATGGTTTTTTCATACAAACCATCTGTCTCCGACTTTTCTTTTTTCTGCTGAGCTTCTTTTTCTTCTTTTTCCTGATCTACAGAAATAACCTTAAACTCAAGATAATACTGCGGATCTTCTGCCGACACATAACGGAACAACCCCGAACATCCGCCACTTCTACCCATATTTGAATTACCACTGCGAGCAACAGCTGAACCGACTGTACAATTTTTAACTTCAAATTGAGGATCATCAATCAATAAAAAGCATCTGTCTGAATTAACTCTCGATTGTACCGTAACTTGTTTTAAAGGTTGGATGGCCGGAACATCAACCAATGCATCAATATTTTTATCTGTGATTCTTTCTGTAGTACTGTTTGCACGCCCTGACGACTGCTTATTTTTGGCATCCTCTTTTTTCTCCTGGTCAATGACTTCACTAATAGCCTTATCTTCCCATTTCAAGTTCAATGTAGCACCGCTTATTGGATTATCTGAACGGTTGTACAAAGTTGTGCTATAATCGCAACCAACAACTTCACCGTCATTGTTTTTGACAGGTATGACATCATGGATTTTAAACAAAATTGCCTGATCTTTAACTTCACTAGCAGCCACCGGCTTAACAACATTATTAACAGTCCTATTTTTAGCAACATCCGCCATAGCACAATCGACCACTCCGATATTAGCCGCTACCAAAACAACGCTTGTTATTCCCATAAACATCTTGTTGATATTCATTGCATTTTCCTCACAAGTTATTACCAATTTACACTAATAATAGCTTATATATTTTAATTTTGCCAACAAATAATGAAAAAAAAGCTAACCGTTGGATATCTTTTTAACTAACTTCAGCAAATCACTCCAAACCCTAGCTTTCTGCGCTGGGTTTCTTAATAAATAGGCCGGATGGAAAGTCGGCAACAATGGAATTGATATCCCCGGCAATGGAGCATACTCCAACCATTTTCCCCTAATTTTAGAAATACTTTCCTCAATATCCAACAGTGCATTAGCCGCAGGAGCGCCAAGCGTTACAATAATCTCCGGCTTAATCAATTCTATTTTTCTTCTTAAGAATGGTAAACAAACAGCAGCTTCAGTACTCGTCGGTGTGCGATTCCCCGGAGGCCTCCACATCAATACATTCGTAATATAACACTCCTCACGTCTTATTCCGACTGCAGCTAACATTTTATCCAACAAATGCCCGCTTCTCCCAACAAAAGGTTTTCCTAACCTGTCCTCATCTGCTCCAGGAGCCTCACCAACAAACAAAATTTTAGCATGCTCGTCACCATCACCAAAAACGGTTTTATTAGCCGTTAATTTTAATGCACAACCATCAAACTCAGCTACGCCCTTTTCCAGTTCTGCAAGGTTTTGAGCCTTTTCGCAAATATCCCGAGCATTTTTGCATGCAACCTGGCTAACCTGCGCTAAATCGGTAATTGCCGGACGAGCACTATTTGCGTTCGATAATTCTTTCGTCTCAGATTTTTCTGCATAAACAAACGGCTTATCCCCGCAAATCACATCAACACCTGCGGATAAATACCATTCCAATATTTCTTTTTCACTCATCATAAAAGCAATGCTAAGCCCTTCATTTATTTTTTGCAAATAAATAATTACATTATCTTCATCTTTTCTATTGTACTCTTTCAAAGTTTTGTTTAGAATGTACAACACTTGGATATATGGAGCGTACTTTGATGGAAAAAACTGCATTCATTTTGGCTATATGTGCCGGCATTATTTTTGCCCACAATTGTTGTAATATCAACAAAAAACAACTGTTATTAAACAATCAAGATACTCCTGTCCATATTTCTTATAGTCAATATGGTGCTTATTTATCTGGACGAATGGCTCACATCAGGCATGACCTCAATAAAGCTGCGGATTATTACATTATTGCATCTGAAACGGCACCTAAAGATCAAATGCTTCCTAGCCAATTATATGTAATGCTTACTTCACAGGGACGTGTTGACGAAGCTGTAAAATATGCTGACGAAGCTCTCAAAAACGACGACAACAGCCCATTTATATATACTATAAAAGCAGTATATGATGCCAAACAACAAAATTATCAAAAATCAATTGACGACATTAAATCCTGTAACAATCCCTTTGCTCAAGAAATTTTTATGCCTGTCATGAACGCATGGAATTATGCCGGTATGTCTCAATACGATAATGCCATACATTCACTTAATACTCTACTTAGAAATAAACATCTTCACGGCATGTATCTCCTTCATGCCGCGGCAATCAGCGATTATTTGAACAAAACCAAAGAAGCTGACTTTTTCTACACAGCCTTGTTGCGTGGCAAACGTATTGGAACCTCAGCCTTTCCTCTGCAAATAATTTCAAACTTTTATCTTCGCCAGGGAAACTATGATAAAGTTAACGACATAATTAAAATTTCCTCAGCACATGAAAATCCGACAATAAAACACATTATCAAGGAAATAAAACAATCTGTTGATGAAAAATCCCCGGTTTCTCCGATTCTCGATTCTCCTTCCGTTGGCATATCTGACGCTCTGTTTGGTATTGCTCTAATGCTACAAGCAGACGGACATTCTGATGAAATTTCATTACTTTTTGCTTCTCTTGCAACATATTCAAACCCGAGGTATGATATTCCTAAAATACTTATGGGTAATATTCTTGACAATAAAGAGCTCTACCGTGAAGCAAATGAAATTTATGCGCAAATTACTGATGAACAGCCCAACTACTTTATTGCTCAATTTCAGATTGCTAAAAACCTCATTGTAATCGGCAAATACGCTGAAGCTGAAGCCATATTGCATAAATTAATCAGAATATCTCCCCAAAATCATGACCTTTATATCAATTTAGGAGAAATTATGCGCTTCACTAAACGCTATCATGATGCAATCATTTATTATCAGAAAGCTATTGATTTATACCCTCAGAATTACAAAGAACAAAGTTGGCTTATCCTTCTTGCGCAGGCTGCCGCTTATGATGCTTCAGGTGACAGAGAAAATACCGAAAAAACATTGCGCACAATTTTAGAGTTAACCCCTAACTATCTGGTAAAAAATCATCTTGGCTATACACTTATCCGTAATGGCAAAGATATTGACGAGGCTTTCGAATTGATTATCGACGCATACAACGAAGCTCCGAATGATGGCAGTGTTATCGACAGTTTGGGATGGGCTCTTTATAAAATAGGCTACTACCCACAGGCTGTAAAGTATCTGGAACAAGCATCTGACTTATCCCCTTCCGAAGCAGTAATTTATGATCATCTCGGCGATGCATACTGGGAAGTAGGACGCAAAAATGAAGCGGTCTTTCAGTGGAACCATGCTTTATCAATGAAAGATGACAGTGGTGAAATTGTACCTGAACTTATAAAACAAAAAATTTCACAAGGCAAAAAAACATCTACTCCTGTAGTTTTTGATAAAGAAAAAATAGATTCCATGCTCCCTCAAGAATAATTCTAAAAAAACCGCTGTTATGGCGGTTTTTATTTTATCAAAAAATATAGTGAGTAACCGGGAGCTTTTTCTTGAGTTTATTAATCTCGGTGCTAAATTTAATCCTATCATTAAAAAATTTTTTTAGGGAGTTCTCATGATAGATATAGTAAAAACCACCCCATACGACGACCAAAAGATGGGAACTGCAGGTTTGCGCAGAAAATCACAGGTAGTTTCGCAACCGAATTATTTTGAAAACTTCGTTCAAAGCATTTTCAACGTAATCAACCCCACCGGTAAGACCTATGTTATTGGTGGTGACGGACGTTTTTATAACGAAATTGCCATTCAAAAATTAATTAAAATGGCCGCCGCCAACGGCGTCAAAAAACTCATTGTTGGTCAAAACGGATATTTATCAACTCCGGCCTCATCAAATATAATACTTAAAAATCATACTGACGGAGGATTTGTTTTAACAGCCTCACATAATCCGGGGGGACCCAACGGCGATTTTGGTATCAAATTTGCCACCGAAACCGGGGGGCAATGCTCAAATACAATAAGCAATAAAATCTTTGAACAAACTCAAAACATTACTGAATACAAAATTTTACGCATTGATGATATCAAATTAGATACATTAGGTATTCAAAAAATCGGCGATATGACTCTTGAAGTCATTGATCCGATTAAAGACTACGTTCTGATGATGCAAAATATTTTTGATTTTTCTGCAATTAAAAAACTTTTTGCTAACGGCTTCACTATGTGTTTTGATGCTATGAACGCTGTAACTGGCCCTTATGCCATCGAGATTTTTGAAAACATTCTCGGTGCCACCAGAGGATCTGTTCGCAATTCTACTCCAAAACCTGATTTTGGCGGATTGCACCCCGATCCCAATCTGGTTTATGCAAAAGACTTAGTCGATATAATGTTTAGTGATAATGCACCTGATTTTGGTGCTGCCAACGACGGAGACGGCGATCGCAATATGATACTCGGCAAAAAGTTTTTTGTTTCCCCAAGTGATAATCTGGCCATTTTAACCGATAATTATGCCCTAATTCCTGGCTATAAAAACGGTATTTACGGGGTAGCTAAATCTATGGCTACTTCGACAGCAGTTGCTCGTGTAGCTGAGGCTCACAAAATTGGTTATTATGAAGTTCCAACAGGTTGGAAGTATTTTGTTAATCTTATGGATAGCAAACGCATTACCTTCTGCGGTGAAGAAAGTTTTGGTGCCGGTTCCAGTCATATTAGGGAAAAAGACGGAATTTGGGCTGTTTTATTCTGGCTCAACATTCTTGCCGTAACCGGAAAATCCGTTGAACAAATAACCCGTGAACACTGGCAAAAATACAATCGGAGTTATTATCTTCGTTTTGACTTTGATGGAATTCCGACTGACATTGCTAACGATTTAATGCAAAATTTGGAACAAAAACTTCCTTCATTAAACAATACCATCCACGGTTCTTTCAAAATTCGTTTGGCCGAAGTATTTACCTATAATGACCCTGTCGATAATTCATCAACCACTAACGGGATACGTATTTTGATGGAAGACGGTTCACGTATTGTATTTCGCCTTTCTGGAACCAGCAGTAGTGGTGCAACTTTGCGCGTTTATCTTGAAAAGCTGGAGAAAAATAATCTCAATGCCACTCCTCGTGATATGGTTGACGAATTGCTTAAAATTGCCATGGAAATCGCTGAGATAGAAAAGAGAACCGGAAAGAAACAAGCTGATATTATTACCTAAAGGATAATCTGACGAGGATAACCAGTGAATACGCCAAAGCAAACATTTTTTTCGCGCCCAGATAAACTTTTGCAAAAAAAGTTGATTGCTTTGGCGTACGCCTTAGTTACGCTGACAGCCTTGTTCATTGCTTTTATAATCTACCCTAAATATTTAATGATTCTGCTTTCATTAATTGGTCTTTTAACCCTAATCTGCCTTATGCTATCACTTCAAATTTTGAAAGTAGCTGAACAAGCCATAAACTATGGAGGATTTGCCAACGAAATAATCAGCAAAAGTTCAAACGCTAAAAGAATAGAAACCTTTGACGGCAAAATTATTATAGAAAATGACAGTGCTCGCGATCTTTTTTCAGGGCAAAACATTTTATGGTTTTTGCAACACCATTTATCTGACAATCGCAACAATAATTTTGCCTTTCAACAACTTAAAAATGCATTTGTTAACCTTAACACAATCAAAATCGTATTATCGCTAAATCTTACCGACAGCACAAAATCAGAAAGTGCATCTTGGTTTCAAATTTCACTTAAAACCATTTCCTTACGTAAAGCCGATTTTTTTCAAAGACCTTTTTCCATAAGCCGTGTCAAAAAAGACACATATTTATATTGGAGCTTTCGCAATATCACCGCTGAACATAATATGGAAGATATTTTTCAAACCGAACGCTCGTCTATGCATGACTTTTTGGATTATCTACCGGCAGCTCTATATATCGTTGATCAAAATTATAAAATTGAATATTGCAATCATATTTTTGCCTCAAAACTTGGAAAAACACGAGAAGAACTCATAGGCGCTGATTTAAATGATTATATTCTTCCAAATTCACAAACACCTCCAAATAATTCTTCATGGAACGGTATAATTCACTTTTTTAACACCGATGGACAAGATATTGAAACCTGTATTAAACAAGAAAGTTTTCGCGAAGGAAACGAAATAAAAATTCGTGCTGCCGGTATGGCAGATCTACCCAATGATAATGTTTTGCGCAGCAAATTGCGTACAAGTAATGATGAAATAAGTTGGTTATTTGAATTCGCTCCTATTGGTATTATTTTTGCAAATCGTTTTGGTGTTATCAAAAAATGTAATCGCCAAGCTGCAAAATTAGCCAACTCGAACATTGAAAAATTGCAGGGTACCAACCTGATGCAAATTATCAAAAATACCGATCAACATACTTTGCGACGTGAAATTGATTATGTTTTGCGCGAGCAAAAACAGTCATCATCGCTAGAACTTTCTCTCAGCCCGAATGATAAAACTACCACCGCTTATATTACTCCGATGAAAGCGATGTTTGCAGATCCGACATCTCCAGCCGAAGGATTCGTTCTCTATATTATAGATGCTACCGAACAAAAAAATCTTGAAGTTCAATTTGCACAAGCACAAAAAATGCAAGCTCTCGGACAACTTGCCGGAGGTGTTGCCCACGACTTCAACAACCTCTTGACTGCAATAATCGGTTTTTGTGATTTATTGCTACAACGCCATGGAGTCGGTGATCCATCATTTGCTGACTTAATTCAAGTAAAAAATAATGCCAACCGTGCAGCAGGATTAGTCAGACAATTATTGGCCTTTTCACGTAAACAACCTTTGCAACCAAAATATATTGATGTTACCGAAAACTTTATGGAATTAAGCCAGATGCTAAAACGTGTTCTTGGAGAGAAAGTAACACTAAAATTCCATCACGGCGACAATCTCGGTTTTATTCGTGTTGACCCGGTACAGTTTTCACAAGTAATTATTAATTTGGCCGTAAATGCCAAAGACGCCATGAATGGCAATGGTGTTCTGACCATTAGCACTCATACGCAAAAACTACAAGCTCCGCAAAAATTCGGGGAAGAAATTATTCAACCCGGCGATTTTGTAGTTATCGATGTACAGGACACAGGATGCGGTATTGCCAAAGAAAACCTAAGTCGTATATTTGAACCATTCTTTTCTACCAAACAAAATGTCGTCGGTTCCGGTACAGGTCTGGGATTGGCTATGGTATATGGTATTGTCCGCCAAACTGAAGGCTTCATCAAAGTTGACAGCGTACTCAACCAAGGCACTACTTTTTCAATTCATTTACCTCGTTTTGAAACAAATCCTGACACCGAACATCATGATGTTGACGCTAAACCTCGTAATGTTACCAATTCTGAAGGAACGCCAATTATTAATGTTCAGCCACAAAACAACACTTCTACTCCGATGAACCAAAAATTTATTTTTGGTCTGAATGTATCGGCAATCGACAAGGGCATAGATACTCAAAATCCTCATACAGGTATCAAAATATTATTTGTTGAAGATGAGGATTCTGTTCGCAGTTTTGCCGTTCGCGCCCTCAAAAAGAAAGGATATGAAGTTATAGGTTGCAACTCTGCCGAAAATGCTCTAGAACATCTAAAAACAGAAAAAGATTTCAACCTTTTGGTAACCGATATGGTAATGCCTGGCATGAATGGTGTTGAACTGGCAACAATTGTCAAAGAACAGATAAAAAACATCAAAGTAATTTTAGCTTCCGGATATTCTGAAGAAATTACTCGCAGTGAATTTTCTGTTTCCAGCGAATTTGAATTTTTAGCTAAACCGTTCAGCCTTGGTGATCTTACAAAAAAAATATTCGATGTATTGAATAAGGAATAAAATGGAAAACAAAACAAACATACATCAACTACCTTTTGATTTTGCTCATTGTCCTTATCTTGGAAAAGAAGACTTTATCAAAGCCCCATGTAACGCCGAAGCTCTTGACATGATAGATTTATGGCCACAATGGCCCGCATTTGCCATTTGCATATATGGTCCTGAAAATTGTGGCAAAACCCACCTCACACATATTTTTGAAGAAACTGTCGCCACCAAAACTCAAAATCCATACCGCCTTCCTCGAATGGAAGCACAAAACATAACCATCGATATCATTCATCAACTTTTCGAACAAAATCGTTGTCTTATTGTTGAAAATCTGAACTCTGAAATCAACGAAGAAGCAATGTTTCACCTTTTTAATCTTTATCGAGATCAAGGAGGTTTTATATTATTTACCTCAAACACCGCTCCTGCGCGCCTACCAATCAAACTTCCGGACCTGAGTTCTCGCCTAAAGATGATTCCTTCCATCAGTATAAATGAGCCAGATGACGAATTACTATCTGCCTTAATAATAAAATTATTCATGGATCGACAAATTACCGTTTCACGCGATGTAATCAATTATATTTTAGTCAACATGCATCGTTCTTTCCACTACGCCCACAAACTGGTTGAAGAAATAGATAACATTTCGTTATCATACAAACGAGCTGTATCAATTCCTATTGTAAAAGAAGCAATCAATAATCTTGGACAACATCGCCAAGGTGAGCTTTTTTAAGCCTCGCAAACACTAAACTTATCCTCACCGCAAAATTCGGTGCATTTTGCTACCGGAACTTTTTCTTTTGACCTTGTTTCTAATTCATTCTTAAAATCGGCAACACTTCCCCAACCTTTGCTCACAAACTCACTCATCGCAAGATATATCATATCATCCAAAGTCGGATTATTATTAATCAACAAATTTAACTTACGTACAACCTTATCTTTGTACTTATAATTATCATTTCCGAAATTATTCAACCCGATAAGACGAGATTGAAGATCTTTGACCGCTCTTGCATTATATTCAATCCGTAACCGTGCCAATTTAGCCTGATATTTAGCGACCGATTCAAAATCGGACAATTTTTTTACTTGAGATACAAGATTATTTCGTGGGTAACAAGTTGAAGTTATATCTTCAAGATTGGCCAACAACACCCCCTTACTTTCTGCATTTTGCAGACTAAGAAGGAAATCTTCACCGAGAGTTCTCTGTACCAATGTTTCCTGCATAATCCGTCTCCTCAACAATAATTCTCTTATATAATTATACTACCACAAATTAGCCTTTTTCTCAAGAATAATTTGTTCAATAATGCAAATTATCATTTGCCTATTTTGTCATATTCTTTTATCCTTGCAAAAGAGGAAAAATAATATGGGTAATTTTTGTATATCATCCGAAACATATAAAATTGATACCAAAGACGTCGCTGTTTTACCCGACAACGAACTTAGTTCCCGTTACAAAAATCGCCGTAAAATCATTGTATTAATAGGAGATCTGGAAAAAGGAATTTCCGACACCCTTATCTGCGGACGCAAATTTGTAGATAAAGCCCTGCAAAATCACAAACAATACATTCCGGTCAAAATTGCTTTTAAAACCAATATCAAACGCTATGACATCATAACCACTTTCATCAAAAAATTGCGCGGTAAATACAAAATTTGGTCTTCAAATATTTATCATATGGATCCACATGAAATTCGCCGCATGAAAATAGAACGCAGTTTTCGTGATAAAAATAGTGCTTATACTTTTTCTAACCCTTTGTACCGCTACTCCGAAAGTGAACGCCAAAAACGCTACGAAACTCTTTATAATAGCATGCAAAAAGGCTATGATGACAATTATCCGATAGAAATTATGCTACTACGCATGCTAGGCATAAAAGATACAGTCAACAATGGTCATCACCGCATGGGCATTGCTCTGGAATGCAATCTCCCCCAGGTTGCAGTCAACTTCTCTGCCGCCGGTCAAGCTCCTTATATTCTGCGACCGATTTTAAAGATTATTGCCGATATTGCGATTCGCATCAAACAAAAACGCAAATAACCTTTTACACAATCAATTTATGCAAAATTTTATCTTCACTTATTAATTGTACGGCACGTTCAAAACTACCATCATCTGACAACACAGTATAATAGTTATTTTTGATTGAAGGAGCCAATTTCAAAGCTTCGACAAACTCCTTTTTACTGAGAGGTTTTTCTGCCACAAAGTCAAAAAATCCAACCTGTTGTAAGATATCTCTCAATCCCGATGTTAAAACATTATTTTGCAAAAGTGCACACAAATAACTGGCAACGCCGACCTGCACACCATGCAATTGCGGATGCTCTGAAATTTGATCTAAAGCGTGCGAAATAAGATGTTCCGAACCGCTTGCCGGACGAGATGTTCCGGCAATTTCCATCGCAATTCCGCTATACAATAAAGAATTCACCAAGCTTCTCTGAAATTGCGGACTGTTTATATCGCTACTATGGCGCAAATATAGCAAATCGAGTGAATTATACGACAACATCGAAGCAAAATCGTTGTACCTTTCATATCCTTTTAAAAAAGCTTGTTTCCAGTCCCACAAAGCACTTATTTTTGAAAACATATCTCCAATTCCCGAATATGTAAAAGATTTCGGACAAGCTGCAATCACATCCAAATCAACCACTACGCCATACGGAATTGAAGATTTTACGGTTTTTCTCGCTCCATTAACCGTCAATGATGAAGTCGGAGAACAAAAACCATCATTTGACATTGAACTCGGTACACTGATATAAGGTAACCTTAATAAATATGCCGTATATTTTGCAAAATCCAAGGCCTTACCTCCACCGATTCCCAAAACCGCTTTTATAGTCGGAGAAAGACTGAAAGTTGCTTTTGTAATATCTTCAAGAGCTATACTGTTAACAGTCTGTTCATGAGAAATTTTTATTCCATGCTCATTAATACCGGCATAGAATTTATCTCCCAACAAATGTGACATTCCCTCGCCCCAAAATACGGCAATTTCGTCCATTTCTTTATCAAATAGATATCTTCCGATTTTAGCAATTTTACCACTGCCGATTTTCAACAAATAAGGTATATTAATCTGTCTGTTTGTCATTTGCTGATATTTCATTTTAACGCTCCTTCCATAAATTTTCCGACCTGCATAAAATCATTCAATTTTTCTACTTTGATTTTCATTTTTTTACACTGTTTATATAATTCCGCTCTGGCAAAAACCTTATCAGCAATTTTTGCGGCACCGATATCAGGCAAACCGTCTCCGCAATATATAACCTCATACCCTTTTTTTTGAAAATCTTTCACTATTGCCGCTTTTGAAACTCCCAAATTTTCATCATAATATTTTTCATTTGGCTTCATCTGCAAACCATATTCTTCAGAATATCTTCCCCGATTGCTTACCAATTTTATATCATATTTTTTTATTTTTTGCCCCATAAGTTTTTTAATATAATAATCATTTCCAGCACTACAAATTACAACCGGAATACTTTCATTCCGACACCACTCTGCCACCTTAAAAAAATATTTATCCAACTTGATATTTTTTATAAAAGCGTTCAATTCATTTCTAGGAATTCTTAATTTTGCAAACATTTCTGCCAATGCCATAAAATGCTTTTTTTTACCAGACAAAAAATCATGCCACGGTTTCAACATTTCATTATCAAAATACTCATCAGCTATATAATAAAAAAAATCCTTATTGCTGATTGTACCATCAAAATCAGATATCAACGCTAACTTTTTATTCATCAGGACTTTCCTACTAAAAACTCTTTACATTTGCTTACACATCAGATATCCTACAGAAAATAGATTTTAGGAAAAATTTGCAAAAAAAATGTTAATGCTCATCATTTTTGCCTGTTCGGCAATTTTTATTTCGTTTTTATGTTCAATTTTAGAAGCAACATTGCTTTCAATCACACCGAGTTTTATTGCTCACCTGCAAGAAAACAATCCTCGGCTTTATGCTCGTTTGTATAATCTCAAACATAATATGGATACTCCTCTTGCCTCGATTCTCACACTTAATACTATCGCCAATACCATAGGTGCTGCCGGAGTCGGCGCACAAGTTACAGCCATATATGGACAAGCCTATTTAGGTATTGCTTCAGGTATTATGACCTTATCCATACTCATTATATCTGAAATTCTTCCCAAGAGTATCGGAGCAAAATATTGGAAACAACTTGCACCATTCATGGCCTCAATAGTTGACGTTTTGGTCGTTATCCTTAAACCGCTTCTTTATATTTCTGACTTTATCATGGGATGGTTTTCCAATTCTGAAGACAGCTCAACTCTCAAAGAAGAAATCCGCGCCCTTTCCCATATGGCTGAAGAAGAAAATGTTATCAGTAACAACCAATACCGCATGATAAAAAATACTATCAATCTTTCGCAAGTTTATGTTGAAGATATTATGACTCCGCGCACAGTAGTTCACTCCGTAAAACCCGGCATGACCATCAAAGAATTTGATGCATTTTTACAAACAACTCCTTTTTCGCGTTTTCCTATTATTGATGAAGACAAACAACTTTACAAAGGTTACATTCACAAATCCAACTCATTTAAGGCTAACGATACGGATATCATTGACAAATACGCTCGCCCCATGCGTAGCTTTGGACCTGAAGCCAAGATTGAAGATGTCTTATCTTCTATGCTAAAAGACCGTAATCACATAGCTCTTGTTGTTGACCCCTATGGTAATTGGATCGGAATTGTAACGCTTGAAGACATTATTGAAACAATTCTCGGCAAAGAAATTGTTGATGAAAGCGACCAAGTCGCTGATATGCGTCTATACGCCAAACTTAAATGGAAAAAGAAACGTGAGCAAAAGGGCATCAAAATTTGATGCTAATTAGCATTCATAATTACCCAACCAACACCCAGGGTTACCGCAGTAGCCACTCCGACGATTGCCCAATCATAGTTTTCTCTTGGTTGGAACGAGGTTGGATAATCTGAATATTTTACAACACTCGACGATGCCATAAACCTTTTATATTTTGCAGTATCCATATAATTCACACACATCGGATGAACAGAAGCACCTGCCTTGATAAAAGTATTATACGCTTTAATATCATGACGTTTGATAGCCACACAAATTCCACTATCTCCATCCTCATTCGGGGCATCCAAATCCAATCCGCGACTTGCTGCAGCCATCAAAGATCCCAAATTTCCACTTGATGCCAAGCTGTACATCTGTCCAAAATCTGCGGGAGGAAGTTTTCGTGCCCAAACATCCATCGGCATCAATGATGACACCAACGACCAACAAACAACAGAAGATATAGCACGTTTCATTTTTTTCTCCGCAATCGCACCCAGTTTAACAAACAACTCCCGCTTAAACAAGATAAAAAAGCAAACTATCAAACAGTTATGCAAATCTCTTATTTAAATATTTTTCCAAGAAATTTTGTAACTTGTCATTTAATTCTTTATCATTGTGATATTCTGACAACATCGAAAACATTTTCTCGATCAACCGTAATTTTTTACAAAAAACAACTGATGTTTTATAATTCAAATCAAAATACCAACTCAAAAAAGCCATCATAAAATCAGCCTTCGTTTGTCTTAAATCATGATCAAGAGTTCTGCATTTATAAAAATCTTCTACCACAGGCGCTGTTATCATTTTATCTTTATTATCAAGTTTTTCTACTGGCGGTAAAAATAGCTGTAAATAAGTGCGATTACAAATAAGGTTAAAATTAGCAATTTTATCAGCATCTCTTATCAACCAAAATATATGCTCAACTTTATCACGTAAATCCTCATCTTTTAGAGTTTGATAACGCTCGTCCTCATAAAATCGTTCTTTAACATGACCATGATGCTTGATTGCAAATGCCACCATCCACTCATCATATTCCGGCATTGTTTTTAGCATTTCGTACCCTGCTTCGCCGTGATCAATTTTTATGTTTTTGATAAACCTTTGTGTAATTTCCTCAAAACGAGCAACATCATGCAACAATAATGCTGTTTTTGCAATTTCGATTATATCTGCAGTCTGTCGCTGAAACCACGGCTCATGCTTAATAATAAAATTACCGGATCCCAAAACTTGCCGCGAATGTACCCATTTTTCATCGGCATAACAGGTATAAAAATCATTTTTATGTACCTGCTCCAAACATTTTTTATATTCTGATTCTAAAAGTATTCTAGCCTGTTTTAACATTGTTTAATCCTTGTTTTTTACTAATTTATCTTACTTCAGTTATTTTAAAGTTAAAATTTTTGAAAAAAACGCTTGCAAAAAGAACAAAAATAGAACAATATTATTTCATCGGATAAGTCAAAGTCATAATTTGTATTTTGCATCAAATTATCAGATATTAAAAACAGTTAATTTATAACACGAAAGATAGACACATGGAAAAAGATAAAGCTCTTGATGCTGCCCTCACCCAAATTGAGCGCACTTTTGGTAAAGGCTCAATTATGCGCTTGGGGCAAAACACCAATATTGATATTGAGGCTATTTCAACCGGTTCCTTAGGAACAGACATTGCTCTGGGGATTGGCGGTCTCCCAAAAGGAAGGATTATTGAGATCTACGGCCCTGAAAGTTCTGGTAAAACCACTTTTGCACTGAGCGTAATCGCCCAGTCACAAAAGAAAGGCGGAACCTGCGCATTTGTTGATGCTGAACACGCTCTCGACCCGTCATACGCTAAAAAAATAGGTGTAGATGTTGAAAATCTTTTGGTCTCTCAACCCGATTCCGGTGAGCAGGCTCTTGAAATTGCTGATACATTAGTCCGCTCAGGAGCTATTGACGTATTAGTCATCGACTCAGTTGCCGCTTTGGTACCAAAGGCTGAATTAGAAGGTGAAATGGGCGATTCGCACATGGGACTTCAAGCTCGCCTTATGAGTCAGGCATTACGTAAATTGACCTCTACGGTTTCACGCTCCAACACATTAATTATTTTCATCAACCAAATCCGTATGAAGATTGGTGTTATGTTTGGCAACCCCGAAACCACCACCGGTGGTAATGCTCTAAAATTTTATGCTTCTGTTCGTCTTGATATTCGTAGAATTGGCGCAATCAAAGACAAAGATGAGGTTATCGGCAGCCAAACCCGAGTCAAAATTGTTAAAAACAAAGTTGCACCTCCGTTCAAGACTGTTGATTTTGACATCATGTACGGCGAAGGAATTTCTAAAACCGGTGAATTGATTGACTTGGGTGTCAAAGCCGGCATTGTTGAAAAATCGGGTGCATGGTTCTCCTATAAAGGCGAAAAACTCGGACAAGGACGTGAAAACGCCAAATTATTCCTTCGCGATCACCCTGACGTCGCCGACGAGATTGAAAACAAAATTCGCGCTGATGCCGGACATTTGACTGTTGAAATGATGAGCGACGATAATTCCGACGATTAATTTTTGTTTCATATAAAACCAATAATCCGCCAAGGCCTCCACCTTGACGGATTGTTTAGCTAAGTTATTACTATTCCCACGGCATCGGAACTGGTGTTTTGTACATATAAATCCACAAAAACCACCAAATAAGATGTATGAACAAATATAGAGGAAAATCATCTTCCACTTCATCGGCTTTACCCCACGCCGTGGCAACATATGCACCAAGCAGTAACTCTCCTCCGAGCATGAAGAGAATGCCAAAGAAGCAAAATGCTTCAAACCCATCCACACTTTGCCCAATCTGGCTAAATATCACGTAGATATGAAACAACAAACCGCAAATTGTTTCAATACCAGCAAAAATGCGGAAAAACTTAATCAAGGTCTTCATAAAAATAAATTATAATAATTAGTCATTTACGCGCACAATGTATCACATTGTAGACAAAATGTCAACAAGATATAACAAACGCAAGTTGAGGCCTATAAAAAGGCATCGATTATTTTTATTGATTTTCTGCATAACGTTTTATCATATCTAATGCTTTTCCATAATAATCATGAGGAGCCACATCATCTTTTGTCATTCTGCGATATTCCAGCGTATATGTACTATCATTATTGCGTTTTATTCCTTTTGCCTCAATATTTTTTAGTTTACCATTCATCAAATCAATAAACTCATCAATATTGACTTCATAAAGCCCCGCCACTTCATCCGGATTTATTACCGCCTTATACGGTGAACCGTCAATCATCGCCACATATACCATTTGAAATTCACGATTTTTTACATTTCCGGCTTCATAAATTTCTTTTGCTGTAAAAAGTTTAACAATATCATCTTTAGCAAGTTTAAGCCCCAATTCATCCTTTAATTCACGATATCCGTCTTTAACCTCCTCACCGGCTTTAATATGTCCGGCGGCCGAAATATCAAACTTATTCGGAAATATATCTTTATCATGACTTCTTAATTGCAACCACAACATAATCTTACCATCAGGAGCTTTTTGTGCCAACCAGCAATGAAAAGTTTTATGCCACAATCCCTCGCGATGCGCCTGCGATTTCATGGCCGTTCCCAAAAGGTTCATATCTTCATCAAAAATATCTATCAACTCATCAGCCATGACATTGCCTCCCTAGTCCAGATAATATTCAACAGTCGAAACGACACGTACTTTCTTTTCAATGCTGTTCATTTCCATTGCATTTGCTGTCTGCTCGCGTGGCAAAATTGAGAACACCCCTTGATTAGCCTTACGGATTTTTCCTACTTTTGTATTTGAGCTTTTAGCAAACTCATTTGCTGCCGCTTCAGCATTTTTAGTGGCTTCTTCAAGCATTTGCGGTTTAATATCATTAATTTTGGTAAATATATATGAAACCGGATTATAATTATTGCTGTCAAAAACAATCCCTTTAGCAATCAATGAACTTGTCGAATTGACAGCTTTTTCAACCAAATCAACATTTTTTGATGTAAGTTGAATGCTCTGTGTCAAAATATACCGAGTCGCTCCAATCGATTCGTTACGATATGGATTTGCCATAAGATCATTGGTTTCGGTGCGTTTTACTGCAATTTCCGTATCTTCAAAACCGAGATTTTTCAAAAAGGAAAGAATAATTTTTTGTTGTGCCTCCATTTCTGACTGAGCTGTTGCCAAATCATTACCCGTAACCACATATTTAATATCCCAAACGCCCAAATCTGCACGAACATCCATTTCAGCCAAACCTTTTACGGTTACAAAGTTCGAACCCATTTTGGACTGATAATAATAATATCCCGGAAAAAATCCTCCAACCGCAATACCTGTGGCCAAAACGACAGATGAAACAAGTTTAATAACATCAGACATTTTTCTTCTCCTTTTTAAAGAATATTCTTTAGTAATAGCACCAATTTTAAAATTTGGCAACGATCCAAGAAAAATATTATAAAAAGTGTTGACGAAGCCGAAAACTTCAGCTAAATATACTCCGGTAACTTTACCAATGGAGAGTTGGCAGAGTGGTAATGCAGCGGATTGCTAATCCGTCACGGTGAATAATCGTGCACAGGTTCGAGTCCTGTACTCTCCGCCATTAAAACCGCCTCAAAAGGGCGGTTTTTTTTATGGCGGCAGGGCTCGAACCGTGAGGCTCGCTAAGCAAAAAACTGCTCAAACGCAGTTTTTTGTCTGCAAGAGCAACGTAATATCTTAATGAGCGAGGAAAGTGATAACGACCGAAGCGAATTTAGATACCATTGAGAAGAGTCCTGTACTCTCCGCCATTAAAACCGCCTCAAAAGGGCGGTTTTTTTATGGCGGCAGGGCTCGAACCGTGAGGCTCGCTAAGCAAAAAACTGCTTTAATGCAGTTTTTTGTCTGCAAGAGCAATGCAATATCTTAATGAGCGAGGAAAGTGATAACGACCGAAGCGAATTTAGATACCATTGAGAAGAGTCCTGTACTCTCCGCCATAAAAAAGACTTGACTTTGACAAAAATTTGCGATATTATGGCTACAAATTAAAATTATTATATAAACAATTTCAATGCTAATTTTATGGAATATTTAAAGATTATCCGTATTACACTTTTGGAGGAAACACGTGTGAAGAAAAGTTTCCTCGGTATTCCTCTCCAAAAAGAGAAGATTACTGTGGCACATGTCACCTTCTCGAACAACGACTTTAAAAAAATCTATACAGATAAGCATCCTGAGTGGATAAATGCGAGGGAAGGAGACTTTGCACAGCTCATTATCACAGGAAACGGATATTTCTTGATAGCTGACGCCTACGAACCACAAGGCGTACACTTCTCGCTTCCAAGAGATAATAAGTAACACCATCACAAAAACAGCAGACATCACAAGATGCCTGCTGTTTTTGTAACCATATTTTTACGACTACAAAATCATTGCCGTAAATTCAGCCTCAGATACAACTTTATCATCAACCATCGTCTTGCCCTTAAACACATAGACATTCCGACGAGACTGAACTTTTTCAACGTGCATTTTCAGTTGATCCCCTGGCTTTACCGGTTTACGGAACTTAACACCGTCAATCGACATAAACAATACATCAGGAGTTTTTTCCCCACTCGCCGCAGCTGCTACAATAGCACCCGCTGTCTGAGCCATAGCTTCAACCTGCAAAACACCAGGCATAACCGGATTATTCGGGAAATGCCCTTGGAAAAACTCTTCGTTCATCGTTACATTTTTTAGTCCCATACCCTTTTCACCGGGGATCTCAATCTCCAAACGATCCAACAGCAAAAATGGATAACGATGTGGCAAAAGTTTCATTATCTCTTCAATGGTATAAACACGACTTTCTGACATTACTATTTCCTTATTATTTTTTTGAATTCTTTTGCAAAAATGAAACTTGGCGCATAAAGTCTTTGAAAGGCACCGCAGGAGAACCCATAACAACTGTACCCGGCTCTATATCACGCATAACCCCCGATTGAGCAGCAACCTGAACCCCGCTTCCGATATTCAGATGATCTGCAAAACCGGTTTGTCCGCCACAAACCACATAATCACCAAAAGTACAACTTCCGGCGATTCCCGTTTGTGCAACGACAATACAACCGCGCCCCAACTTGTCATTATGAGCAACTTGTGCCAAATTATCGATTCGACACCCGTCGCCGATTACGGTATCCCCCAAAGCTCCTCTGTCTATACACGAACAAGAACCGACTTCAATATCATTGCCCATAATCACACGTCCCAATTGCGGAATACGCTTGTGTACGCCGTTTATGGTCTGAAAACCGAAACCGTCTTGTCCGATACGAGCGCCATTATATATATAGCAATTATTTCCCATAATTGTATAGGCAATGCAACAATGAGCACCCAAGCGGCAGTTATCACCGATAACACAACCTTCTGACACCACTGCAAACGGCTCCACAATTGTATTTTTACCGATTTTTACATTGGCACCGATTACAACATAATCCGCAATTGCACAACCTTCCCCGATTTCTGCCGTCGGATCAATTACTGCTGTCTTGGAAATGCCGGCTGACGGACGTTTTTCCACATACATAGCCTCATTCAGCTTCAATGCCGCCAATTTCGGATCATCGGTAGTCAAAATTGCCACCCCATCAGCCACAAACTGAGCCAAATCAGCAGTAGTAACACAAGCCGTTGCCTTTATTTCGGCTCCTTGAGCTTTTTTCTTGCGATCATAAAAGAAACAAACCTCCCCGTTCCCGGCCGCAAACATTGTATTAATATCATTAATTACTTCGTTCGCCATGTCGGAAGTCTGCAGTTCGGCACCACAGATTTCCGCAACTTTCGCAACAGTAAGACTGCCTCTATGTATAAAGAATCTGGTATCAACCATTAATCTTCCCCTTACAATCTTGCACCAAAGTTAAGTCTGAATACTTCCTTCTCATCATACTTTTCTTTGACAACTGGGAAACCGAAGTCGATATCGATTTTGCCCATCGGTGACAACCAAGTAAATCCGAAACCGACAGAAACACGCGGCTTAGATGAATAATCGACAATCTGGTTGCTTACGTTATCCGGTTTACCCAACGCACCGACATCAACGAATGTACGACCTTTAATGCCTACTTCATTAAGTCCGATCGGGAACATCAACTCAGAACCACCGTATACCATCCAGTTACCACCAAGAGCATCTTTGGTATATTTATCACGAGCACCGATACCTGCTGTATCAAAACCGCGCATCGTTGAACCACCCAAGAAATATCTCTGAGCCAGGCGAACATCTTCATCGCCGTATCCGGTTACATAACCTCCGGTAATAAATGTCTTTAATGTAAAGTCTTCTAAGAATGTATAGTAGTAATAAGATTTCGCATCAAAGCGCAAATATTTATCATCACCACCGGCACCAGAAACATCATTACCGAATGACAGATAATATCCGGCTTTAGGATCAACAGCGCTATCGCGCTTATCATAAGCCAAGGTCTGACCAAATCCTGAGTCAATATATTTGCCTTCTTCACGTTGAATATAGATTGAAGAATTCCTGCTTACATTCTTAATCTCATCTTGTTTCAAAGTATAACGTACCGATTGTGACAAGTTATCAGTATATTTCCAACCAAAACGAATTCTACCACCGGTAACAACTTCGTCATAAGATGCTTCATCTTGATAATCCGTTTCGGTACGGAACAAATCAATACCGGCACTTAAAGGTAATCCCAAGAAATATGGCTCGGTAAAGTTAATGTTATAATCTTGCTCACGCTGAGAAATACCTACATCAACACCCAACTGTTGACCTCTTCCTAGGAAGTTATTTTCGGTAACGCCGGCTCTGACCAAAGCACCGTTAACAGTCGAATATCCGACACCGACATTAAAGTACCCGGTAGATTTTTCCGTAACATCAACATTAATATCAGCTTTATTCGGATCTCCTGTCGGAGCTGTCTGAATATCAACTTTGCTAAAGTAATTCAAGTTTTCGATATTACGACGTGAAGCTCTGATTTTTGCGGCATTAAAAGCATCACCTTCCTGAACACGGAATTCTCTACGAATAACATTATCGTATGTTCTATCGTTACCTGTAATATTAATTTGATTGATAAATATACGCTCACCTTCTCTGATTCGGAAAACAATATCCATCGTTCCGTCATACATATTCTTATTCAAAACCGGTTCAACTTCTACAAAGGCAAAACCTTTCTTTCCGAGTTCTTCAGTCAAAGCATAAACACTTTTTTCAACCTTTTCCGAATTGTACCAGTCGCCTTCTTCAATCTCCAGTTCGCGTTTTAGTTTTTCAACATCAACATTACCACCGATTGTTGAATTAATATCAATCTTATTAATCTTATAGCGTTTTCCTTCTTCCAACACCATATTAACAATAAACGATTCGTTATCCGGACTGAGTTCTGCCACTGACGACACCACCCTAAAATCAGCATAACCGTGTTTAAGATAGAACCGACGCAACAATTCTTTATCATAATTCGTTTTTTCCGGATCATAGTTTTCTGATGTTGAAAAAATTCTCCACCAACGAGTTTCTTTGCTCAAAATCTCGCTACGCAAATCACTGTCTGAATAATGTTCGTTGCCTACAAAGTTAATCTTTTTAATTTTTGCTAAAGGACCTTCATCAATTTCATAAATTAAATCGACACGATTTTGATCGCGCTCAATAACTTTTGGCTCAACCACGGCAGCATGGCGACCAACTCTTTTATAAAGATTCAAAATGCGTTTAGTATCTTCTTGCACTTTGGCAACACTGTAAATAGAACGTGAATCAAGTTGGACTTCACTTTCCAACATTTTATCATCAACCTTGTCATTACCGTCAAAATAACGTTTATTAACTATCGGATTTTCTTTTACATCAATATCAAGGGTATTACCTTTCATATTAAATTTAACATCCGAGAACAAACCGGTTGCATACAACTTCTTAAACGATTCGTTCAATTCATCATCTGAAACATTACTGTGCGGAGTAATATTTACATACGAAAGAACGGTTTCACGTTCAACACGTTGCAGGCCATTAACATTAATACCATCAACCTGTACGGCCCAGGCACTATGCATACTGACCAATCCTGATAACAAAGCTGCCAAATATATTTTTTTCATCATGATATCCTTAACAATTATAACATTATTTAGACAAACCACCTTTTAAACAGGTGTACAAAATCGTTCCACGTTGCAAACACCATCAAAGCTACTAACAACGCAAAACCACATTTAAACAAAGCTTCTTTGAGCTTTTCATTAATTTCACGGCGAGAAACAATCTCCACCAGAAAAATCACTACATGTCCTCCATCCAACACCGGAATTGGAAACAGATTAATCAACCCCAAATTGATTGATAACAAAGCCATAAAAGCCAGGAAATCAATCAATCCTTGTTGTTTTGAAATATCTCCTGACATCTCGGCAATACGAATAATACCACCCAAATCTTCGGTACCACGCTCACCTAAAATCATCTGTTTTACACCACGCAAAGTACCTGTTGTAATTCTCCACGTTTCAGAACAAGCTTCTTTTACAGCTTCAACTGGTGACATTTTTTCATTATCAAGTTCTACGGCATTTTGCGATTTGATACCCAACATCGGGCGTTCCTCTTTACTGCCGTCAACCGACATTTTTTTCAGCGGAATACTGAACGAAAGCTCACTACCGTTTCGTTCTAATACAACCTCAGCTTTTGCTCCGGTTGTAAGCGCAACTTCAGCACTAATATCACTAAAATCTTTAATCTTATGCCCATTAATTGAGATAATTCTGTCCCCGGCCTCAAGCCCTGCTTCCATAGCCGGACCATCAGGCAGAACTTCACCTATAATCGGCGGAAACGTCAGTTTCCCCAAAAACATGAACATTCCGGCAAAAAGCACAATTGCAAACAGATAATTAAAACCAGGACCTCCCAAAACTATTGCCAATTTCTTCCACGGATTTTGCAAAGCAAACGCTTTTTTCTTATCTTCTTCACTCAACGCCTCAATAGTACTATTATCATCACCGGCCGAAGCTCCGTTTGCATCACCCAAAAACTGACAATAACCACCTAGAGGAATAGCACAAATCTTCCAATTAGTCTGATATTTATCAACAAATCCCCATAATTGTTTGCCAAAACCGATTGAAAAGTCTGTAACTTTAACTCCGCACATTCTCGCAATCAAAAAATGCCCAAACTCATGCACAAACACCAAAATACCGAGCAGAACAATAAACGGTACAATGTAATATACTATGTTTAACAAACTTTCCATCAAATTGCCTCTTGATACAACACCTAATAAATAATTGTCGAATAAACAATCACACCCAATAAAAAGACCATCGCTGCAAAAATCAAACCGTCAACTCGGTCAAATACTCCACCGTGACCCGGAATAATATCGCTTGAATCCTTAACTCCAACACGACGTTTAATTGCAGATTCTATTAAATCTCCGATTTGTTCAAAAATTGCCAGCACTGCCGCAATTACCGCATATACCCAACAATCCGGCAATTTTAAGCAATATGCAAGACCATAACCGACAAGCGCTGCTAAACACACCCCCCCAAACAAACCTGACCATGTTTTGTTGGGACTGATTTTCGGAGCCAACTTTGGTCCTTTAATACTGCAACCTACCAAATATCCACCGACATCAACAGCCCAGACAACAAACAACAGCCACAAGACCGCCGGCCATGAGAACATTAACATCAATATCATCAGAGAACCTACTCCCAAAGAGATATAAGGTACTCCTAGCAATAACAATTTTCTGTGTTTCTCACCACGTGCTTTCACCCAAACTACAATCATCGAAAGCACCAACATCAATAGAATTCCCAAAAGAGACTGTAGCATAACTGTCGTAGCCATGGCTAGCGTATAAATGCTTGCATAAACAGCTTTTTTACCAGAAGCAACCATACTGCTCCATTCCCAACTCAACATCGCCCCAATAGCTAAAAGCAATAAACTATAATACGGAAATTCCAACACAATACACCCGATAACCAGCGGCGCCAACACCAATGACGTAACAGTACGTTTCCAAAAATCACTTTTTACCATAGCGTCTCTCCCGAGTCTTATAATCTTGAATTATGCTTTCCAACTCTTTGCGCCCGAAATCAGGCCATAAAACATCTAAAAAACATAACTCAGCATATGCAATCTGCCACAGCAGATAATTGCTTATTCTTTTTTCTCCGCTGGTTCTAACCACCATATCCGGATCAGGAATTTCCGAAGTGTACAGTAACCCAGAAATATAGCTCTCGTCAATATCTTCTGCATCAATTATCCCCGATTTTACATTTTGCGCAACCTTTTTGGTAACATTCACAATCTCCTGACGTGAACCGTAACTGATTGCCAAACATAACGTAAAATCGCCATTTTGAGCCGTTTGCGCTTCAATATCATCCATTTTTGCCACAATATCTCCGGCCAACATATCACGCTCACCGATAAAAATGATACGCGCATTGTTGTCCTGCAACTCTTTCAAATCATTTTTCAGATATTCACGCAACAAATCCATCAGAGCATCGACTTCTTCTTTGCTTCTCTGCCAATTTTCAGTTGAAAAGGCATACAAAGTCAAATACCTGATGCCGAGATCTTTTGCATCTCGACATACCTGTTCCAAAGTTTTTGCCCCTTGTCTATGCCCGGCTACTGCTGGTAAACCGTGTTTTCTCGCCCAACGGCGATTTCCATCCATAATAATCGCCAAATGACGTAGCTTATCGTTATTATTCACTTTTCCAAGTCCCTACGGCTACACTTGCATAATATCTTTTTCTTTTTGCGACAGAACATCATCAACTTTCTTAATACTCTCGTCGGTAAATTTTTGAATTTCATTTTCATAACGCTTTTCTTCATCTTCAGAAATTTCGTTATCTTTCTTCAACTTTTTGATACCGTCCAATGCATCACGACGAATATTACGAACAGCCACTTTACTCTGCTCTGCATACTTTCCCGCTACTTTAACCAATTCTTTGCGACGCTCCTCACTAAGCGGCGGAATTGGAACACGAATCAGTTGACCATCAGACACTGGATTAAGCCCCAAGTCAGATTCTTGAATGGCTTTCTCGACCGCTTTTGCCAATCCTCTGTCCCATACACTCACTGACAAACAACGAGCATCAGGCACACTTATTGTTCCCACCTGTGCAATTGGCGTTTGCGAACCATACGCATCCACCATAATACCATCAAGCAAACTTGCATGAGCACGACCAGCACGCAATCCTCCCAAATCGTTTTTAAGCGATTCGATTGTTTTATCCATTCTGCTTTTTGTATTTTCCTTTATTTCCGAATAATCAGCCATATATAACCTCTTTAATCAATTACTGTAAATTTTCCTTTTCCTGCCACAGCCTCAATCAGTGACTTTTTACCCTTTTGTGCAAACACGACTATCGGGATTCCGTTATCCTTTGCTAAAGCCACAGCAGTTAAATCCATAACTTTCAAACTTTTTTGAATAACTTCGTCGTAACCAATACGCTCATAACGGACAGCCTTGGTATTTTTCTTTGGATCATCACTATAAACACCATCAACCTGCGTAGCCTTTAACAAAACATCGCATCCCATTTCCGAAGCACGCAGAGCCGCACCGCTATCTGTCGTAAAATAAGGATTTCCCGTGCCGCCAGCAAAAATAATCACCCGATGTTTTTCCAAATGACGTAAAGCCCTGCGATATATGTAGTTCTCACAAACTGCCGGAATACTAATTCCTGACATAACCCTAGCATCAGTTCCGATTTTTTCCAAAGCATTTTGCAGATAAAGCGCATTCATAACCGTTGCTAACATTCCGACCTGATCGGCTACTGAACGATTCAACCCCTTTGAAGCCTCTTTTGCTCCGCGAAAAATGTTACCTCCGCCGACAACTATACAAACCTCTACTCCGCTGTCATGTACGGCTTTAACCTGCTCTGCCAGTTCTTTAATTACTTTTTCATCCATACCGAAAGCACGGTCACCCATTAAACCTTCGCCGGAAAGCTTAAGCAATATACGTTTATATTTAGGTTTCATCTCACTCCCCTAATCATAATATGCCCCTATATTAACCTAATAAATTTCTTTGTCATCTATATTTTGTACTTTTCAACCAACAAAACTCTAATTTATTAACTTTTCCGCCACTTATGCCCCCGCGGGGGAAAAAACAAAAAAAATGATTTAAAACAAGACATATTTGCTATAAACCTAAAGCAAAACTTAACGAAAGGCACAATCATGACTACCACTCTTACAGTTTCTGCAATCTTAGGCTATCTTTTGGGTTCAATTCCTTTTGGCTTAGTACTTTGTTTCATGGCTGGACTTGGAGATATCCGCAAAATCGGTTCTGGCAATATTGGAGCTACCAATGTTTTACGCACCGGTCACAAATGGCTTGCTTTGCTCACTGTACTTCTTGACGCAGCCAAAGCCGGACTTGCTGCCTATATTGCTCAGAAATTATTGCCTACCGATGAAATTTTTATTTATGGAATTCCAACCCACATCAATACTCTCGGCGCATTAATCGCCGGCACGTGTGCTATAATCGGACATAACTTTCCGATTTGGCTTAAATTCAAAGGTGGCAAAGGAGTAGCTTCCTCATTTGGATTCATACTGGTCATAAGTCCGCTAACCGCTTTATGCACACTACTCACCTGGCTAGCCTTTGCCTTTGCTTTCCGCTACTCTTCTCTATCTGCTATTGCTGCCGCAATACTCACCCCGCTTTATGCTTTTTTCCTGACCGGACAAATTGAAACAACATTTTTTACAGCAATCGCCCTATTGGTTTTGGTTAGACATCACGCCAACATCAAACGCTTGCTCAATGGTACTGAAAGCAAAATTAATTTCAAAAAGAAAGCATAATGGCATCTCCGCAGGAAATATACGACTGGCTCCGACTTGTTAATACTGACGGCATCGGAGCCATAACTTTTGCCAAGTTGATTCGCAACTATGGATCTGTCGCTGAAGCCCTAAAAATTCTTGAAAAAAACGGACGTAAATTGCCGACACAGACTTGGGCCGAAACTGAATTCTTAAACGCCGAACGGCAAAACATCAAAATCATACTTAAATGTGATAACATCTATCCGCAAAATTTACTGGCTTTGCGTGATGCTCCACCGATTCTTTATGCCAAAGGAAATTTAAATTTATTATCTCTGGCACCGACCGTTGCCATTGTTGGTAGTCGCAACGCCAGTCTCAACGCTCGTCAAATAACTACTAAAATTGCTTTTGATCTGACCGAAAAGCACATTTTGGTAATTTCCGGCATGGCGCGCGGTATCGATTCGTCTGCTCACCTTGGAGCTCTTGAAGCTCTTGATAATTGTGGTCCGACCATTGCCGTTCTCGGCACCGGTGTTGACATAATTTATCCGCCAGAAAATTCTGATCTGTACCATCGCATTTCCGAACAAGGTCTAATTTTATCTGAAATGCCGTTAGGAAACTCTGCTCTCGGAAGCAGTTTTCCTCGGCGTAATCGTATTATTTCCGCTTTGAGCAACGGCGTACTTGTTTCTGAAGCATCAGAAAAATCAGGTTCTTTGATAACTGCCAATTTTGCCATTAAACAGCAAAAACAAATTTTTGCCATCCCCGGTAGCCCGTCTGATCCTCGCTCAGCCGGTCCTAACAAACTTTTGCGTGCTGGCGCCCATATGGTTGAAACCGCAGATGACATCATTCAAGTTATCAACACCTCCTCACAAAATAATTCTTTAAAAGAATTACCGCTTTTTTCCGATGACTTATTTACAATGCCTCTTGACAACTCATCAAAAACTACCAATATTCCAACTGATCGAAAACTTGAAATTGAAGAATTTCTATCGACCGACGCCGTTAATATTGACGAACTCATAAGAGTTTCGGGGCTTGACACCGCAACTGTAATGATGCAGATTGTCGACCTCGAAATGGAGGGACGAATTATTCGGATGCCGGGCAACAAAATAGCATTAAACGGTAAAAAATAGAAAGACACAACACAATGAAATTAGTTATCGTAGAATCCCCCGCCAAAGCAAAAACCATTAACAAATATCTTGGCAATGATTACAAAGTCTTAGCCAGTTTCGGTCATATCCGCGATTTACCCAGCAAAGACGGTTCGGTTCAACCCGATAAAGACTTTGCCATGACTTGGGAACTCAGCCCCGGCGGGCAGAAACGCCTCAAAGATATCATTGCTGCTGTCAAAGATGCTGATACCATTGTCCTCGCATCCGACCCGGATAGAGAAGGAGAAGCCATTGCTTGGCATATACTTGAAGAATTAAAAGCTCGCAAAAAAATTGCCGGCAAAAAAATTGAACGAGTTGTCTTTCACGAAATCACAAAATCTGCCGTAACCGAAGCTATCCAAAACCCTCGTCAAATTGATGATAATTTAGTTTCTGCATACATGGCACGTCGTGCTCTTGATTATTTGGTAGGATTTAACCTATCTCCGGTTTTATGGCGCAAACTTCCCGGTTCAAAATCGGCGGGACGGGTACAATCAGTAGCACTACGCCTTATATGCGATCGCGAAAATGAAATTGAAAACTTCAAACCTGAAGAATATTGGACCATTGATGTTGAGTTATTCACTTCCAAAAACGCATTAATCAAATCGCACTTAATAACTCTTGACGGTAAGAAACTTGAAAAATTTGATATCAACAATGAACAGAAAGCTCTTGAAGCTAAAGCCAAAATAGAAGCTGCTGATTTTGCAGTTTCCAATGTAGAACGCAAAAAAGCAAACCGCTATCCGGCTCCTCCTTTCACTACTTCTACATTACAACAAGAAGCTGCACGCAAACTGCGTTTTTCAGCTAAAAAAACCATGCAAGTTGCTCAAAAGCTTTATGAAGAGGGCTATATCACATATATGCGTACTGATGCCGTCAACCTTTCCAAGGAAGCCATTAGTGCTTGCCGTGAAGCAATCAAAAAATATTTTGGTGATGACTATCTGCCCAAAACTCCTAAAGAATACAAAAACAAATCTAAAAATGCCCAAGAAGCTCATGAAGCTATTCGTCCGGCAGATATTTTCAATACACCTAAAAAAATGGAAACCAAACTTGATGCTGACGGACACAAACTTTATGAGCTTATATGGAAACGTACTGTTGCTTGCCAAATGACACCTGCGGTTTTAGATAAAGTCAGCATCGATTCGGTATCATCTGACAGCAAAATTATTTTGCGTGCAAATGGACAAGTTATTGCCTTTGACGGCTATCTCAAACTTTATCAAGAAAGTTTTGATGATGAAGAAGAAAATGACGACAACCGTATTCTTCCAAATGTTGAAGTCGGAGAAAAAGAAACCAAAGGCGAAATTTCCACCGATAAACACTTTACTGCACCTCCACCTCGTTTTACTGAAGCAAGCTTAGTTAAAAAACTCGAAGAACTTGGTATAGGTCGCCCATCCACCTATGCGACGATTATTGCCGTTTTGCAGGAACGCAAATACGTAAAGGTTGAAAAATTACGTTTTATTCCTGAGGAGCGAGGACGCATTGTAACCGTATTTCTCGAAAACTTTTTCAAAAAATATGTTGAATATGACTTTACCGCTCAAATGGAAGAATTTCTTGATGATGTATCCGCCGGTGCCATGGAATGGAAAAAACTGCTCAGTGGTTTTTGGGTAAAATTCATCAAAAACATCGAAGCCGTTTCTCCTTTGCAAATGACTGAGGTAATAGACAAGATTGATGAAGTTTTAGGCAAACACCTTTTTCCTCCGCATGAAGATGGATCTGATCCGCGTCAATGCCCTGACTGTCATAACGGTCGTCTGGGAATTAAGCTCGGACGCTTTGGAGCCTTTATCGGTTGTTCCAATTATCCGGAATGTAAATATACTAAACAACTGATTGACACTACCGCAGAAGAAGAAGCTGTTGCCAATGCTCCGCAACTTGCCTCACCTGAAGATAAAATTATGGGTGAACTTGATAAACAGCCTGTTTACCTCAAAAAAGGTCCCTATGGTTATTATGTACAATTGGGAGATGACATGGGCAAAGAAAAACCCAAACGTTGTTCTCTTCCGCGCTACACTTCGCCTGAAACTCTCACTTTTGAGCAGGCTTGCATGTTGTTATCACTTCCTCGTCAATTAGGCAACAACATTGAAGTCAATATCGGTAAATTTGGCACCTATCTCAAACAAGGAACAAAAACCAAATCTTTGACCGGTGATGATACGTTATTCAACATCACCAAAGAACGCGCCGAACAAATTTTAGAAGGTGTAGCAGCCAAACCTGAAGCTAAAGTCATTGGCACCAATCCTGACAACAAGTTAGAAATAACTTTAAATTCAGGTCGATATGGCCCATATCTCAAGTGTGGCAAGAACAACTATGCACTTCCAAAAAACATGTATGGCAAAGAACCTACACTTGAGGAGGCTCTCAAAATTATTGCTGCAAAAAAATAAAAGTACAAAGGGCGGAAAATCACCGCCCTTTTAATATTACTAGTCCACAGCCTTAAAATTTTTATGGAATTTTTGCTTATAAAATGCTAGATTTAGCTCAAAATAGAACAAATTAAAAGGTTATCAACGTGAACGACACCTATTCAAAAGACGAAACTCATTCCATCAAAGTCGGATTATATACGATTTTGATTATTGCTGTTTTGGCTTCGTTTTATATAGTCAAACATAAGATTGCACAACACGATGAAGAAAGCAGTCATTATGCTGTACAAGCCCGCTTTGGACGTACTGACGGTTTGTCTATCGGTGATTCCGTCCGCATGGCCGGACTTGACATCGGTAAAGTCATCAATGCCGAGATTGATGATCATTACAAAGCAATACTCACATTTGAAATTAAAGATAATATAAAAATTCCCGATGACAGTTCTGCTTCTATCGTTAGTGACGGCATTCTGGGAAACAAATATATCGAGATTGAGCCGGGTGGATCGGAAGATTATATTTCTGCAGGTGGTGAATTTACATATACCCAAGACGCCATGGTTCTGGAAGAATTGTTAGATCGCATTATTGGTCTGGGCAAGGCCAATCGTGCAAAAGATAGCCTCAAGGATAAGGAGCAAAATAATGAATAAACGACCGTTTGAAACCATGATGGGACTTGTTGTCCTGCTGATTGCAGGGCTTTTCCTGTACTTTGCTTATTCCGTATCCGATTTACAGGCAGTTAAAGGCTACAATCTCACAGCTCGTTTTCTCAAAGTCGGTGGTCTTAATGTCGGTGCCGATGTTATGATTAACGGTATCAAAATCGGTACTGTTATTGGTCAAAGCCTGGACAACAACACCTATGACGCCGAAATCAAATTAAGTATCGCCTCGGATGTCAAACTGCCTAAAGACAGTATTGCCATGATTTCAAGCAGTGGATTAATGGGCAATAAATTCATCAAAATTGAACCCGGAAAATCACAAGAATTGCTTAAAGACGGTGATGAAATATCTCAAACCAAAGACTTCAAAACCATTGAGGACATGGTTGGCGAAGTTATATTTATGGTGACTGGCAATGATGAACAAAATCAATAAATATTTACTTACTTTAGCCTGCTCGGCTCTCGTATCATCTCCTGCTTTTGGAGGAGAAATCTCAACTAACACGGCTGTTATGCAAGCCATGGACAAGATTACCGGACAAGTAAGCTTAATAGAAGTTCCGGTAAATCAAGAAGTTGGCTTTGGAACTTTTTCTATTTTGGTAAGAGAATGCAAAACCCGGACTCCGGAAGAAACCCCAGAAAACTTTGCATTTGTTGATGTTGTAGACAACACCATAAGTCACGGCAGCATTAATATTTTCAAAGGTTGGATGCTTTCCTCTTCTCCGGCACTTAATCCCGTAGCCCACCCAATTTATGATGTTTGGTTGATAAAATGTGTTGATCGCAAAGTTGACGCCAAAAAACAAATGAATGCTGAACAACTTAGCGCGCGCGATGAAATTGAAATGAACCGCCAAACTGCTCCATCCATAAAAGAAACTCCTCACGAGTTACCATCAGCAATTGAAAACAACGGCGAACCTACAAGCCTTATCCCTTCAGACATTGAGCAAAAGATTTCGGGCACCTCAAGCACTACCGATAATGAGCCGATTTTGCCTGAAATCAATAATATAAATCAACACATTGACTCAAACTATGAAATACCTGAAGAAGGCGAACCGGAAGCATTAATTGATATTCCTGAAGAGCAACCTGCTCCGGCCGCTCCGGCACCCCAACCCGCAGATTATGAGGATATTTCCATAAGCACATCGGCTTCTTCGGTACCTGCTGAAAATCAGCAGGATACAATTTCTAAATTAGAGCGTGAACTTTCAGAAAAAGTTAATAACTGATATGGAGCCGTTCCATGACTGATAATGAGATTGATATAAGCTTTGTAATGACTGTTTATAATAAGGCTTACTACCTGCCATCAGTATTAAAAGCTCTGTTTAATCAAAGCGGATTAAACAATCCTGAGTTTATTTTTGTTGATGATTGCTCAACTGACAACTCGGTTGAGATAATCAAGCAAGCATCCCGAAAAATTCCCAACGTTACCATTGTTGAAAACGATCACAACCGCGGCATCAGTGCCCGCATCAACCAAGGTATTGCCTTGGCCAAAGGTAAGTGGTGTCGCATGCTTGATTCTGATGACATTTTACCGCTTGATTCCACTGCCAAAATGATTGATCTGGCAAACAATATCCATGCCGATATAGTCTACGGATGTTTTACCAAAACCGGTAAGGAGCCGCAAGAATTAGAAAAATGTAAACTGGAAGATTTTACCTATACTTATAATTCCAACGCTCTAATGGGAGTATTAACCGGGCGGTTTACTCGTATGGGACAGTTAATTAAAACTTCTGTTTTGCAAAAATGTGGTGGCGCAGACGAAAGAGCTTTTATTCAAGATGAATCTATTCCTCTGCGTGCGGCAGTTTATGCCAGCGGTATTGCCAAGATGAGTGCCAATGTAGTACTTGTTCCCAAAGAAATCGGCAACTTCTCCGGCAATAAAATCCAACTTGATCATGATCGTTTTATGGCTTATTATTGGATGATAAAAGATAACACGCAACTTTCTGAAAAGAATATGCACCTCATGTATTTACGAGCTTTATCCGCCTTTTGGAAATTCACCAAAAAAACTAATAAATCGCCATACAAAAGCGCGATTTTTTATCGCTATTTGTGGTGCAAAATCAGTAATTGCCAACCAGATATTGAATATCTGGATAAGCTATATAAGATTTTTAAATCCCGCAAAGATGTACGACGCATCAAAGCATAACTAATAACAATAACAAAAGCGGTTGTTTTCCATCACTGGAAACAACCGCTTTTGTTATAGAATGTCAGTAGGCTTTAGAGCTTTTTAGCACGGGCGATACTCTGCGCAGCGGGGCACACAACGCCCCCCACACGAGCTACGACGGCGAGAATAATCATCATCTCAAGTCCGGAAAAAAGCCGGGCGGCCTCCATCTGCGCCCTGGAGCACAGTTGCCGCTTCTCGCCAACATAAGCAACAACGCTATAAGGTGATGATTTTTTCACAAACTGCACCTCATCACACTCTGTCGGAATCTTTTCATTCTTCTTCATGATAATATAATTATATAATAAAAATTGATAACTTCTGCACTTCTACCACAAAAACGATCCTGTGTCAAATGTTTTTGTCAATTTTTTAAAAAAACACATGCGTACAAGCGGTTACAGCTTTATCTCTTTTAAAAACAACAACTATTAAGAACTCGAAAGCCTCCTTTTCGGGAGGCTTTTCAAACTTTCTAAAACGGAATATCGTCATCCAAATTCGGAGCAGCGGCCGGAGCTGTATCCCAACCGTTTGCAGCAGACCCCGAGAACACATCTTCACCGGAAGCGCTATCCCCTTTACCGTCCAACATAACCAAATTACCGCTAAAGTTTTGCAACACAACCTCTGTTGAATACTTTTCCTGACCGTTAGCGTCTTCCCATTTACGAGTTTGCAACTGCCCTTCAATATAAACCTTTGATCCCTTACGCAAATATTTCTCGGCAACTTCTGCCAACTGCGGGTTAAACACAACCACTCTATGCCATTCCGTACGCTCTTTTCTTTCACCGGAAACCTTGTCTTTCCAGCTATCTGAAGTTGCAATACTTAAATTAACAACCTTGCTTCCGTTTTGGGTAGTATTAACTCTCGGATCAGCACCCAAATTTCCTACCAAAATAACTTTATTTATACTTCCAACCATTATATTTCACCTTAAATTACAATTAAACTAAACAGACTATAAAATAAATCATCATTTAAGTCTATCCTGCTCACTTGACTTGTGTATATTCACCTTTTCTGATGCGATATACCGTAAATGGTGCCGCCTGTTTAGGAACACCGCCTTCAAAAACAACATTTCCCCATCCGGTAGCTACCTTTCTGTTATTGAGTTGTTTTAACACACGAGCATACTTAAAAGATTTTGCCCTATTAACCATATCTGCCCACATCTTTACAGACAAATATCCATATGGCATCAGCCCTTCAGGCTCAATTCCCCATAGGCGTAACCTAACCAGACTTGATGCAAAATTAGGATTGTTTTTCAGTGACGCCAACGAAAACAATAAACTCTCCTTTGAAAGTTCATTAGTCTTACGAATAAACTTTTTGCTGAGTTGATAACGATCCGTCAACAAAATAATTTTATCATTTCTATTTCTCAACCTTTCACTTGCCGCCAAAACATTGTCATATTTACCCATAACATAAACAATATCGGCATTTATTTCCAAAACCTTATCAACAACTCCCGATATTCCTTTATCACCGGCATATGGAATCAATAAAACATCACCTGTCTTGCCCATAACTGTATATTCATTACCGATTGCATCCACTATTGATCTCATCTCGGCGCTGTTTTCATCATAAATAACTGCCATTTTTTTGCTTGGATAGTGATCAACCACAAAATGCGCTAATCCTCTGGCTTGATCTTCCTTATACCCGGCAAAACGTACTACATTAGGTTTAGAAACAGAATAAAAAGCCTTGCTTATACTGGTCGGATGTATCTGTACAATCTCTGCCTTATGCAACAAATCTGCCACCTGATCGGCGACATTTGTACAATGAGGACCGATAACCAAATACATTTTATCTTCTGCAGATTTGTTCAAAGCCATCATTTGCGCCGTACTCAAAGATAAAACATCATCACACGGATCATCTACCGGTACTAAATTTACTTTTCTACCTTGCAATCCACCGCGATTATTAATTTCATCAACCGCGATTTTTGCTCCGTCAATCAACTCCTCGCTATAATACTTATAACTCCCGCTCATAGGAGAAACAATTGCTATATTAATATCCGCCCGCGCAGCAAACGGACATATCAAAATTGTCGCAATTAATATTTTTTTAAAAAAACTTTTCATCTTTTTCTTCTTTGTTCAATCACAAAACAAGCATAAGCAATTTTTATCATAATATCAAGCATCTTTATTGATAAATTTGTTGCTAAATTTTCAACGCTTGTCTATATTACTTTTTCAGGAGAATAGTCATGGAATATATCGACATAAAAGGTGCAAGAGAACATAACCTCAAAGCCATTGATATCAAAATTCCCAAAAACAAATTGACCGTTATCACTGGTCTCTCCGGTTCGGGAAAATCGTCTTTGGCATTTGATACTATTTATGCCGAAGGACAACGTCGTTATGTTGAAAGTCTGTCCGCTTATGCCCGTCAGTTTTTAGACTTGATGAAAAAACCTGATGTCGATTCCATTGAAGGTCTCTCACCGGCCATTTCTATTGAGCAAAAAACCACCTCACACAATCCTCGTTCGACCGTTGGCACCATAACCGAAATTTATGACTATATGCGCCTGCT
>JAEEYV010000016.1 GCA_016288295.1 Alphaproteobacteria bacterium | reverse complement strand
GAGCTATATTGTTATTGAGCCGGGTCTCACACCTCTCGGAATGTATGAGATGTTGAGCGAGGAACAATATCAGGAAGCTATTGATGAATATGGTGAAGATGCTTTCCGTGCCGGTATCGGTGCTGAAGCCATCAAAGAAATTTTGGCTTCAATTGATTTGGAAGAAGAGCGCAAGAAAATCCGCGCCGAATTAAAAGATAATGCTTCGGAAGCTAAGCGCAAAAAGTTGGTAAAACGCTTGAAGATTATCGAATCTTTCATTGAATCAAACACCAAACCGGAATGGATGATTTTGGATGTTTTGCCGGTTATTCCGCCGGAGTTGCGTCCGTTGGTTCCGTTGGACGGTGGTCGTTTTGCAACATCTGATTTGAACGATTTGTACCGTCGTGTTATCAACCGTAACAATCGTTTGAAGAGACTGCTTGAATTGCATGCTCCAGACATCATTATTCGTAATGAAAAGAGAATGCTGCAGGAATCTGTCGATGCCTTGTTTGATAACGGTCGTCGTTCACGCGCTATTACCGGTACCAACAAGCGTCCGCTGAAGTCATTGTCTGACATGCTTAAAGGTAAACAAGGTCGTTTCCGTCAAAACTTGTTGGGTAAACGTGTTGACTATTCAGGTCGTTCAGTTATTACCGTAGGTCCGGAATTGAAATTGCAACAATGCGGTTTGCCTAAGAAGATGGCACTTGAATTGTTTAAGCCTTTTGTTTATGCAAAATTGGAATTGTATGGTCATGCCACAACTATTAAAGCTGCTAAGCGTATGGTTGAAAAAGAACGTCCGGAAGTTTGGGATATCTTGGAAGAAGTGATTAGAGAGCATCCGGTTTTGCTGAACCGTGCGCCGACTTTGCACCGTTTGGGTATTCAGGCTTTTGAGCCGGTATTGGTTGAAGGTAAAGCTATTCACCTGCATCCGTTAGTATGTACTGCGTTTAATGCTGACTTCGATGGTGACCAAATGGCTGTTCACGTACCGTTGTCAGTTGAAGCTCAATTGGAAGCTCGTGTTTTGATGATGTCTACCAATAACGTTTTGTCTCCGGCATCAGGTAAGCCTATTATCGTGCCGACACAAGATATGGTTTTGGGTATTTATTATCTGACATATGATGCCGACGGTTTGAAAGGTGAAGGTTCAATCTTTGCTGATTATAATGAGGTTTTATCAGCTCTTGATTCTAAATATATTGATTTGCACAGCAAGATTAAGTGCCGTATCAAATATATTGATGAAAACGGTGAGTGCAAATATGGCATTGTTGATACAACGGCCGGTCGTTTGATGGTTGCTGAGATTTTGCCTGAAGATAAGAATGTCCCGTTCTCTCTGGTTAACCGCTTGGTTAAGAAGAAAGAAATCGGTGAAATCATTGACATTATTTATCGTCACTGTGGTCAAAAAGAAACAGTTATGTTTGTTGACCGCTTAATGACACTCGGTTTCCAAAATGCATGTAAAGCCGGTATTTCGTTCGGTAAAGATGATTTGATTGTTCCTGAAGCTAAAAAGGCTTTGATTGCTGAAACCGAAAAACAGGTTAAAGAGTTTGAACAACAGTATCAAAACGGTTTGATTACCAAGGGTGAGAAATACAACAAGGTAATTGATATTTGGGCCGCTTGTACCGATAAAGTTGCAGATGAAATGATGAAAAACATTTCTAAAGCTGAAAATGGCTATTTGAACTCAGTATATATGATGGCTCACTCCGGCGCCCGCGGTTCTGCTGCTCAAATGCGCCAAGTTGCCGGTATGCGTGGTTTGATGGCAAAACCGTCAGGCGAAATTATTGAACAACCGATTATTTCAAACTTTAAAGAAGGTTTGACGGTGTTGGAGTACTTTAACTCAACCCACGGTGCTCGTAAAGGTTTGGCCGATACGGCGTTGAAGACCGCTAATTCAGGTTATTTGACACGTCGTTTGGTCGATGTTGCGCAAGATGTTGTGGTAACAGAACAGGATTGCGGAACAGAACGTGGCATTATTGTTCGTCCGGTAGTCGATGGCGGTAATGTTATTGTTTCAATCGGTGAGCGTATTTTGGGACGTACAATTTTGGAAGATATTGTTCATCCTGAAAGCGGTGAAGTTTTGGTTCATGCCGGAAAACTGATTGATGAAAATGATGTCGATGTGGTTGAAAAGGCCGGTGTTGAACAAGTTAAAATTCGTTCGGTTTTGACTTGCGAATGCGAACATGGCGTTTGTGCGGCTTGTTATGGTCGTGATTTGGCGAGAGGTACTCCGGTTAATATCGGTGAAGCTGTCGGTGTTATTGCTGCTCAGTCAATCGGTGAACCTGGTACACAGTTGACCATGAGAACCTTCCACATCGGTGGTGCAGCTTCAAAATCAGCTGAACAATCTACGGTTGAAGTTCCGTTTGCCGGTGAACTTAAGCTTGAAAACGGTCATACAATTACTAATGCAGAAGGCGTAGGTATTGTATTGGCTCGTAACTGTGAAGTTGTTATTGTTGATGGTAATGGACGTGAGAAATCTCGTCATAAAGTTCCTTATGGTACCAGAATTTTGGTTAAACAAGGTACTAAGGTTAAGAAGGGACAAAAAGTTGCCGAGTGGGATCCGTTTACTGTTCCGGTTATTACTGAAAAAGCCGGTAAAGTTGAATGGATTGACCTTATCAACAATGTATCTTTGGAAGAACGTGTCGATGAGACAACCGGTGTTGTTGATAATGTGGTTATCGATTGGCACTCCGGTGCTAATGCCGCAAACCTCAAACCGAGCATTGCTTTGAAAAACAGTAAAGGTAAACCGGTTACATTTGATAACGGAAAAGATGTTCGTTATTACTTGTCAGCCGGTGCAATTTTGACTGTTGAAAATGGTGCGGAAGTTAAGGTCGGTGATGTTGTTGCAAGAATTCCGAGAGAAAGCTCTAAAACAAAAGATATTACCGGTGGTCTGCCGCGTGTTGCCGAGTTGTTTGAAGCTCGTCACCCGAAGGATCAGGCTATTATTTCCGATATTGACGGTATTGTTGAATTTGGAAAAGATTATAAAGCTAAACAACGTATTACGGTTGTTCCGCAAAAAGGTGAAGCTATTGAATATCTTATTCCAAAGGGACGCCATTTGGCTGTTCAGGAAGGTGATGTTGTCAAGAAAGGCGATATGCTGGTTGAAGGTACACCTGCACCGCACGATATTTTGCGCGTTTTGGGCGTGGAAAAATTGGCTGAATATTTGGTCAAAGAAGTTCAAGACGTATATCGTCTACAAGGTGTTAAGATCAATGACAAACACATTGAGGTTATTGTTTCGCAGATGTTGCGTAAGGTTGAAGTTACAGCTCCGAACGACACAACATTCTTGGTTGGCGAACAAGTTGACCGCGATATATTTGAGGCTGAAAATCAAAAGACTATTGCAGAGGGTGGTGTGCCTGCAAAAGCAGATCCGATTTTGCTCGGTATTACCAAGGCTTCTTTGCAGACCAAGTCGTTTATTTCGGCGGCATCATTCCAAGAGACAACCCGTGTATTGACCGAAGCTGCTGTTGAAGGCAAGGTTGATAAACTGACAGGTCTCAAGGAAAACGTTATCGTTGGTCGTTTGATTCCGGCAGGTACCGGTACAGTTTTGCGCTCGTTGAAGCGAGTTGCTGCACAAAATGATAAGGAAATCCTTGCATTGCGTGAAGAAGCTCAAAAAGCTCAACTTGAGGCAAAAGGTGAGGCAACTAATGAGGATGCCAGTCAGGAATCTGCAGAATAAACTTCTGTAGTTGAATAATAAAAGCCACCCGAAGCCGGGTGGCTTTTTGTCGTATTTTAAAAAAAAGACAAAAATACTTGCAATAGAGTAAATTTTGTGGTAGTATGTTGGTGTTAACAGAAATTATTAATATATAACGATAATAATTATGACAAAGATTTTTGGGATCAACTGGTCTAGCATGCTGAGAATTTTGAGCATCATTAGCGGTGACATCAAGAGTGCGGTGAAAAAATTTATTGCAAAAAACGGTGTACGCTGTTTGATTTGTGTGGTGCTTTTATTTGCATTCATTTGCTATACCTTGGGTACATTTGATGTGCATGTGACTTCTATCGTTGGTAACACAGTATTGTTTGTGCTAATGTTGCTTGTAGCTTCGTTAATCGGTTTTTTTGAAGTCAATTGCGAAGACGGCTTTATTGCTACCGGCGATTGGAGTATGTATGGTATTGAAATTATGTTACTATCACCTTTTGTTGCCATTAGCAACATGTATGCCTTGTGGGGTATAGCGGTGATAGTGATTATTATTGGCTTTATCATATATTTTATATTTACCACACTCCGTCGTGCACATCACTATTGTGCGAGCGTAAAAAAGAGATTGTAACGTTGATACGTTTCTAGGTACAAAAAATCTGCCGATGCTTAGGCATCGACAGGTTTTTTGTTTAAAATGATTGTGTTGGTTATTCGTCTCCGGAAGCTAAGTTGCCTTGCATGAGCAAAAACTTTGGTGTGTGCCCGTTAAAAGTATTGTATTTGGCGACAAGAGCTGCGGCCTCATTATCGATTTGAGCTTCAGAGTTTTTGTGATGAGGAGTGGGGTTTGCCCCCTCGGCTTCATCTTCTTTGGCTTTGTCAACTTTAATTTCCTGTGGAGATTTGAGTATCTTGTCTAAAATGTCTTGAGTTTCACGAGAGCGACGGTTGGTATAAACAATGTTTTGTTTTTCTGCCGGTAACATCTCAAGGATTTTTTCCATGTTGGCAATTTGTTTGTTCTTTTTAATCAGGTTGATATCATCAACTACCAGAATGTTGATTTTGGAGAGGTCAATGCGCTTTTCATCGACCAATTCAAGCAATAAATCAGGTGAGCCGATAATGACATCAGCCTCGTTCTCATTATTATCGTCGCCAGTTTCTTCATGAAAACGGTTGAGAAATGCCAAAGTGTCGGAAATGAAAACGGATTTTTTGGCATCTGAAGTCATAATCAAAATATTGGTGCCGTCATTACGGCTGATGATGTCAATCAGAGGCAAAACGTACGAAATGGTTTTGCCGCAGCCGCCGGGAGCAATGGTAAAAATGTCTTTGCCTTCTAAAATAGCGGGAATGACGTCAATTTGTACGGTTGTCGGATTGACAATACCGCTTTCTTTTATTGCTTGAACAGTTTTTTCACTTAAACCTAAATCTAAAAAATCCATTATTTTTCCCCGTATATGTTCTGTTAAATTATGCACGTCCATAAATATCTTCAAGGCGGACAATATCGTTTTCATCAAGGTTGTCGCCGGCTTGTACTTCAATAAACTCAACATCTTGGTCAGTTTCGTTGGCAATGCGATGTTTGGTTTCAACCGGAATAAAAATGTGATCATCAGTATGCTTGGTGATAATTTTATCGCCGAGAGTAACTTGTGCGGTGCCTTTAACTATAATCCAATGTTCGGCTCGGTGATGGTGCAACTGTAAAGATAATTTTGCACCGGGAATTACTTTGATGCGCTTGACACAAAAGGTTTCTCCACAATCCAAAACTTCCCAAGTTCCCCAAGGGCGAATATCTTTGTCGCCACGTTGGTAGTTGTTAGCCATTTATTTACTCCTTGCATTTTATAATATCTCTTATAGAACTAGATAATATAATATGAATAAAATCACAACATAAATTTAGCAAAGTTGGACAATTTTATGCAATCACCGGCGATAAGACAAGCACTAGGAATTTTGAAAAAACTGCGACAGATTACAGAGAGCTCAAGTGATGTGGCGCAAAAATTGGCAGATATTTTGAAAACAATTGCCGAAACTATGCAGGCTGATGCGGCTGTTTGTTATGCAGTAGTGGATAAAAATTATTTGGATTTGTTTTCAACTTATGGGTTAAAAAAAGAAGATCAAAAGCAAATAAGATTGCGTTTTGGTGAAGGAGCAATAGGTAAAATTGCAAGTGACAGATGTTCACTGGCCTTAAATAAGTTATGGACATATCCAAAATATGCAAAAAGTTCAGAGCTTAACGGTAAAGATTATAAGTCTTTTGTGGGAGTTCCAATTTTGCAATGGAATCGCACAGTAGGGGTATTGGCTATATATTACTGTGCAGAAACCGAATATACTGATGTTGATGTTGAGTTGCTGGAAACTATTGCTATGTTTTTGGCTGAAATTATGTCATCAGCGGAAATGGCAGAATATAAAAAATCTCTCAGCAAGGCGCGCGGTATTGCAACTAGGGATAGGCTGAAAGGTGTAAGCTTAAGCAAAGGTTACGGAATCGGAACGGCGGTTGTGCATCGCCGGCATCAGTCGGTTACAAATATTTTTGCGGAAGATAAAAATAAAGAATTATTGCGTTTGAAGGTGGCTCATCAGCAAATGAATGATGATCTTGATGCAAAATTTGATACGACGAAATTGGGAATCGGTGAGCATGTTGATATTTTGGAAGCGTATCGTATGTTTGCAAAGGATAAAGGGTGGTACAACAAAATTGAAACCAATATTAATAGTGGTTTGTCGGCAGAGGCCGCAGTGGAACGTGCTTATGAAGATATGTGGAACAGGCTTTCGGGAAGCAATGATATTTATTTGAAAGAAAGACTGCATGATTTGCGCGATGTGTCAGATCGTTTGTTGTCTTATCTGTTGGGCGAAAACAAACAATCGAAAGATATTGATGCGCAAGATATAATTGTTGTTGCGCAAACAATGGGACCGGCAGAATTGATGGATTATGATTACAGCCGAATTAGGGGGCTGATTTTGGAAGACGGAACGCCGACAATGCATGTGGCAATTGTGGCCAAAACGTTGAATATTCCGGTACTGTCAAAAATAAGAGGTGTATTAGCTGAAGTTCATAGCGGGCAAACGGTTGCTATTGATGGAAATGAAGGCTGGGTATATGTAAATCCATCAAAACAAGTGGCGGAAGGTTTTCGTAAAAAAGCTATGGAACAAGCTGAACTGGCCAAAAGGTGGGCGGCTTTACGTAATTTGCCGACAGTTACAAAAGATAAACAAAAAATAGGGTTGTATATCAATGTCGGGTTACCGATGGATTTTGATTATATTGAAGCGACTAATTGTGACGGAGTAGGGCTGTATCGTACGGAAATTCCGTTTATGGCTTCAGAAAAAATGCCTGATGTTCAAAGACAGGTTATGTATTATAAAGATTTGATTGATAAAAGCGGAGATAAAAAAGTAATCTTTCGTAGTCTTGATGTGGGGTCGGACAAATTGTTGCCATACTGGGCTTATGGCGGAGAAGCCAATCCGGCAATCGGTTGGAGATCTATTCGTATTACATTAGATCGCAGAGCAATTCTGCGGCAACAGATAAAGGCTTTTTTGCAGGCAACAGTCGGTCATGAGCTTAATGTGATGTTTCCGATGATTTCAGATTTGGAAGAATTTGAAGATGCTAAAGAGACATTAATGCTGGAGCTTGAAAAAGAAAAAAAACATGGTGCTAAAGTGCCGGCTAAGGTTAATGCCGGATTGATGATTGAGGTTCCGTCAGTTTTATTCCAGTTGGATAAGATTTTGCCAAAGGCAGATTTTATATCGGTCGGAACTAACGATTTAGCCCAGTTTGTCTTTGCTTGTGATAGGGGAAATCCTAAGCTTTTGGAAAGATATGATGTGTTATCGGTTCCTTTTTTATCAGTTATGAAAATGATTGTTGATAAAGCCAAACAGTATGGTGTTTATTGTTCGGTATGTGGAGAGATGGCTTCAAATCCTCTTGAGGCCATGGCTCTTATAGGGTTGGGATATCGAAATTTGTCTGCAAACGGAGCGGCTTTTGGTCGTGTTAAGGAAATGATAAGAAGTATCAATACCAAAGAAATATCTGATTATATGGAAAATTTGCTTAAGTCGTCACGCACAATGGTGCGTTCTCAATTAATTTCATATGCGAATGATCATGGTATTGAAATTTATTAGAATGTGTGTTAAAGGTGTGAAATATACAACAAGGGGGAAAAACGGTGGTAAAAGAAGTAGAAACAGCAAAAAAAAGCACTAAGACTATGCGCAAAGTGTCAGAAGCAAAGGTAAACACTAGTACAAGAAAGGCTTTACCAGAAATGAATGATGATGATAGGGTTGGTACAATCTTGCGTAATGAGAGAGTTAAAAAAGGACTCGAGATTGAAGAAGTGGCTAAAAAACTCTGTATCAGAAGCGGATATTTGGAAGCAATTGAAAGTGGTAACTATAACGCTTTGCCACAGATGCCTTACTCTGCCGGTTTTGTAAGCTCGTATGCTAAGCTTCTTGGACTTAATCATACCAGAATTACACAGCTGTTTCGTGAAGAAATTCATGTAAAACCGAAGAATGTTCAAGCTTTTTTGCCGGAGGAGACTCCTTCTGAAGTCAGTATTCCAAATAAAGTATATGTGTTGTTAGGAATATTGGCGGTGTTGTTGTTGGCAGGCCTGTGGATATTGTTTAGTCCTTCTACAAAAGCTGAAAAACAGAATGAAGTTGAGCAAAAAGTTGAAACTGTTGATTCTACAATCGGCAAAGTTGAATATTTTAATGAAGAAAACAAATCAGAAGATGCTGAAGATGGTGCGGTTATCGTTACTGATGAGGCAGAAAATGCTGATACTAAAAAGGTACCAACAATAGTGGTTTCTCAAGAAGAAAATGTTGATTCATCTCAAATAGTCATCAATGAAGGCAGTTATGAGGACGATAAGGTTGCAGAAGCTGCCTCCAAAGGGGTTGAAGTTAAAATTACTGCCGGTGATGTTTGGGTGGAAGTTAAGGATGCCAATAAAATTTATTTGAGTAAAATTATGAAGGCCGGAAGCAGTTATCATCTGCCTGATGTTAAAGGATTGCTTTTATCTGTGGGAAAACATGTCGGTGTTGAAGTATATGTTAACGGCAAGCTTACTCCAGTAATCAGACGTGATCATAAATTGAGAATTAGTGTTGATGGTTTGTTGAAGGCTAACCATTAGATATGGTCAAAACAGGATGAAAATAGCCTGATGGCGGGCTATTTTCATCTTTTGTTTTAGAAAGGAAGAAAAATGAAAACGCAAAGTGTTAGAGGTACGTACGATTTATATGGTGAAGCCAAAAGAAAAACCAAACAGGTTACTCGTATGGCTGAAAGTGTAGTGGAAAAATACGGTTTTGAAGAAATTGAAACGCCGATTTTTGAGTTTACGGAAGTATTTGCCCGTAATCTCGGTGATACAAGTGATATTGTTACTAAAGAAATGTATTGTTTTGAAGATCGCGGTGGTGAAAGTCTGACCTTGCGTCCGGAAGGAACGGCCGGGGCAATACGAGCATTTGTTTCAAACGGAATGCAACAGAATTTGCCGTTAAAGCTGTATTATCAAGGTCCGATGTTCAGGTATGAGCGTCCGCAAAAAGGGCGGCAACGGCAGTTTACGCAATTTGGTGTCGAGTTGTTGGGAGCAGATGTGCCACAAGCCGATGTTGAAGTTATTGCAATGGCATATGAGTTTTTGGAAAAACTCGGTTTGCAAGGTCAGGTTGTGGTTGAGGTTAATTCTTTAGGTGATGAAGAGAGCCGCAACGCATACAGGACAAAGTTGGTTGAATATCTACGCGGACATTATGATGAGTTGTCAGATGACAGCAAGGCTCGTTTGGAGCGAAATCCTTTGCGTATTTTAGATTCAAAAGAAGAATGTGATAAAGCAATAGTGGAAAATGCTCCACTGTACGCTGACAGTTTGAATGATAAGTCAAAGGAGTTTTTCAAAAAAGTTCTTGAGGGACTGGATAAACTGGGAATTAAGTACCGTATAAATAATCGATTGGTTCGCGGTTTAGATTATTATTCACACACAGTTTTTGAATTGGTTACGGATAAACTGGGCGCACAAGGCACGGTTTTGGCCGGCGGAAGATATGATGGTTTGGTTGCTCAAATGGGCGGCGGTGATGTTGCAGGTATCGGTTGGGCTTGCGGTGTTGAGAGATTGGCGATGCTGTTGGATAAGCCGATTGAAAATGAGCGTCCGGTAGCAATTATTCCGGTGGGAGAAGATGTGAATGATGCAGCATTGGAGATTGCGCAAAAATTACGTTTATCCGGCCTGAAGGTTGAACAAGGGTATAGCGGTAATATGAAAAAACGTATGATTAAAGCTAATAAAATTAATGCACGATTGGCTGTGATTGTCGGGTCTGATGAATTGGCAAAGGGTGAAGTTGTGGTTAAAAATCTTGATAATGGTGAACAGAAAAATGTGTCTTTGAAAAATTTGGCAGAGGAGCTGAAGTAATGAGTTTTGCAGAAAATCTGGCCAATGTTGTAAACCGTTATGATGAAATTTCGGCTTTATTATCAGAACCTGGGTTGTCGGCTGATGATATGGTGAAAATGAACAAAGAATTGGCTGAACTTTCGCCGGTGGTTGATGCGATAAAAGTTTATAAAAAAGCTGAAGAAAATATGCATGATGCCGAAACCATGATGCAAGACGACAGCCTTGATAAAGAAATGAAAGAAATGGCTGAAGCCGAGTTTTTTGAATTAAAAGAAAAATTGCCGGAACTCGAAAAACAAATTAAGGTTTTGCTGTTGCCTAAAGATGCGGAAGATGAGAAAAACGCAATTTTGGAAGTACGAGCCGGTACAGGCGGTGATGAAGCAGCTTTGTTTGCAGCGGTATTGTTTGAAATGTATCGCCGCTATGCAACTTTGCAAGGATGGAAATTTGAGGTGCTTGATGCCAATGAAAACGGGCTTGGCGGATATAAAGAAGCCTCGGCAAGCATTACCGGAAAAGATGTGTTTTCTAAATTGAAATTTGAATCGGGGGCACATCGTGTGCAACGTGTGCCGGTGACGGAATCGCAAGGGCGTGTTCATACGTCGGCAGCGACGGTGGCGGTTTTGCCTGAAATTGAGGAAGTTGATTTTGAGATTAATCCGGCGGATTTACGAATCGATGTTTATCGTGCTTCGGGTGCCGGCGGACAACATATTAATAAGACGGAATCGGCAGT
>JAEEYV010000015.1 GCA_016288295.1 Alphaproteobacteria bacterium | reverse complement strand
TGAAGAAAACTATCCGCAGTTCGGTACTAACTTTTGGGGAGGAACGCCGGAAAATAACTATGGCTTCGGCACTTCAAACATTAAGCAAAACATTGAAAACGTTACAAATCGGCTTAATAACAACACAAATAACGGGCAGGTCTTTGCAAACTCTGATTATACGGTCAACACCGAAAGCTTAGTCGGCAAACCAAGCAGTTATTTTCAGAATAATAACACAACCGATTGGAATAATACCGGCGGTTTTGGTAGCGGAGTGAGTAATAGCGGGTTTAGCACAAATGCAAATATGGGGACTAATGCAAATTTTAGAACAAATCCGAGCTTTGCAACAGCACCAAATTCCGCTGCATTATCGACCGCACAGAATCAAACCCCGACGTCGTGGAGTTATAACGAACCTTCAACCACACCCACACCTTGGAGCACGACGACAGCCACGCCAACGCCATGGGACAACGGTGCAACTTATCCGCAACAAATGACCACCCCGACGCCGTGGAGCAATCCGGCGGAACAAATCAGTTCGGTGCCGTGGCGTAATAATCAAACCTTAACACCGTGGGCAGGCGGATATGATTTAAGCGCGCCGACACAGAGTAATAGTAATTATATCTCTGATGAAGATTTATACGCAAGAATGTGGAAAAATATTAAAGAACAGGAGGGTGTAAAACCACATCCTTACCTTGATACCAAAGGCTTGATAACAATAGGAGGTGGAGCCAATGTCAACGATTGGAATGTTTTCAAGAACTTAAATGTCACAGTTGATGGAATTCCGGCAACAGAGGCACAAAAGTGGGAAGCATATAATCGTATGCGTCAACTTAGTGAAGAAAAAGATGCGAATGGAAATTATGTTAATCGTAATCTAAAAGCTAAGGCATTTGAAAACAAAACAAATATCCGTATATCTGACGCTGAAGCACGCGGTTTAGCCCAAAATCATATGAATAATGATTTAGCGCATTTGCGCGGAGAATTTTCTGATTTTGATAGTTTTCCACTACCATTGAAAGAAATATTGTTAGATATTCAATATAATGTTAGAGGTGGGGTAAATCCAAATGATTGGCCAAATTTATACCGTGCAATCAGAAACCGCGACGTTAATGGCATTGTATCAAACGTGCATCGTAAAGATGTGGCACAAAGACGTAATAATTGGACCAGAGATACGGCGCGTTCAATCAGATTCTGACGAAGTATAATTTGGAGGAGTAACACAGTAGCTGGAAATAGATGGATATTCTTCATTTAATGACCTATCTGATTCTTCTATACGCAAACAATCGGAAGAGAATAGATCCTTTATAGAATATATTATAATTGATTTACCTCCATTTTCCTCCGGATTATGCCAGAAGATATCGCATAACAGGGTAATGTGATCTTGCTGATTTTCAACAAGTTCACATTCCCCAGTCATGGCAACTTTATTTTTATCCAAAGGTGTCATACTTTTAATAGATGTTGGAGTTAGATATGTCCATGTTGACGTCCGACTTAAAGGTTCTAACGGTTGATAAAAAATCGGATTAACAAACTCTTGTTTATTTACATTATCATCTGCCCGAGCATTCGCGCTTAAACTCAAAAACAGTCCCAAAATAAAAATAAACTTTCTCATATTGATACCTCTTATCAAATATTGTATATAATATGTGTTAAAATATCTTAAAGATGCGCAAAACATTGAAAACGTAACAAATCGGCTTAATAACAACACAAATAACGGGCAGGTCTTTGCAAACTCGGATTATACGGTCAACACCGAAAGCTTAGTCGGCAAACCAAGCAGTTATTTTCAAAATAACAACTCTGTTTTTGTAAATGATAACACCAGCGGCTTAGGAAATAACAATACAAGCGGTTGGAGCAACAATATCAACGATTTTGGAAATCAAAATAATGATGGTTGGAATTATACAACAGACTTACAAAAACAACAGTGTATTGATTCGTCAGGGATGCAATGCACACCGCAAAACAACAATAACAAGAATATGACATCTATGTATCCGGACTATTCACAACCGGCATCTTTAGAGTTTGATGGGCAAAATGTGGTTTGGTTACAAAACGGGCAACCGGTAAAATATTATCCGGCAATGTCAGGAAAACCTGACCACCAAACTGCCGCAGATACTGATATCCCTAATGCTGGTCCAATTCCAGAAGGAGATTATTTACTAGCACAAGGAAGCGGACAAGATTATAATAATAAGGAAGAGTTGTCTTTATTATAAAAGATAAATCTTTGGAAAAAGAAACGTTGGTATGAACGTCCTGATGATTGGGGGAAATCTCGTATTCCCATTCAACCGCTTCCAAACACGAACACTTTCGGGCGACATAGTATGTATGTGCACGGAGGTATTGTTCCGGGTTCTGCCGGTTGTATTGATTTAACTTATAGAAACGATGACTTCTATAACGACTGGCTGAAATATAATGGAAATCTTCCGCTTAAGGTAAAATATCCGAAAGGGTGGTAAATTCAATCAAAAAGAGTGAGAGCATAAAAAACTCTTGCTCTTTTTTATTTACACTGTATTATATTCTTAATTCAACTTAAAATGGTGCAATTATGCTTAAAAACTTTCTTCTGCAGATGAAAAACAATAAAGCAAGAATATTTCCGTTTGCGGTCAGTTTATACCTGTATATTTTGTATTTTCGGTGCATATATTTGTTGGGTAAGGATATAATAAAGCGAATTAATGAGGATTATTACAGTTATCTGTTGCATAAATGCCGGTGGTTGTGGGCAAACGAAAATGTTCGCAATGAAGCTGCTCTCGTTGTGTTGTTATCGGCCGTGCTTTTGCTTTCTTTTTATTTGCTCTATCGCAGGAGTTATTATTTTTACGCCGTAATATTGGCTCCGATATATATCTTTTTGTTTGTTACGGTTTGTAGTGTGATAATGGTGCGCTGGTTTTAAGGAGAAGAACAATGTCGGTCAAGGATTTATGTGTTAAAATCATCAGAAACCGCAACAAAATAACGGCTCATTTGTGCTTTTGGGGAATGCTGTGTTTAAATTTATTATGTTTGAGTTTGACAATTTATACTATATTCACCTATGACGGCGGAACGGAAGATGCGAAAGTTTATTATGAAATTCGTGATATAAATATGGCACACGATACATTTTCCGGTTTTATATTACAGTCATATTTATCCGGTTTGTTGTTTGCATTTCCGCTCACCGTATCCTTGCTGTTTGTGCGCAAAATTACATTAAATGCGGTTATGTTACAACTCTTGCCGATTTTAGTTATGTTCGGTCAAATAGTGTTTTTTGATTAAATTCATAAACAACGGAGTTGTAAAATGGTAACAAAAGATAGAATATATATGACATTTAAATATCTCGGGTGTTTTCTTGCATGCAATATTTTATTGTGGGCCGTGATATGGCTCATTGCCGAATTAGACCAAGACAAACTTGAGCTGATTGATTGTTTTGCGTTTGAATACGGATACATTACGAAAACATTTGATTATCAAAGTTATTTGCAAGAAGCTTGCACCTACCCTCAAATATGCATATGTGCCGTAAATGCCGAATGGATATTGTTTTTCTATATTTGGGCTTTGCCGATTTTTGTTTTTTATGAAGTTTTTCGGCGTAAAATCATTCCACAACAATATCAATACTTGTTTGTTTTGGGCGAAATTGCTTTTTGGTCGGTTATATGTTTTTTCTGCCAAGACAGCGCACCTTTTTTATGGTTTCCGCTTGGGAATACTTACAAAATCATCGCACCGATGGCGATTATTATGCTCGCCTTACACAGCTTGCCGCCGAAAGTGCTTAAAGTGCTGTCTATAATTATCGGTACAATTTACGGGTTGTATTTTGGGTTCTGTATAGCAATGATTATTCCTAACTTTTTCCGCTAAAAGAAGGAGGCCTTGTGGCCTCCTTTACTTTTTTTGCAAAAGTAGACATTCGGTCCCAAAGTTTATGAAATTTGTTTTATTCTGTTTTCTATCAATGCCTTTATTTGAGCAACAATCTCTGTTTTGATACCGTTTCCGGCAAATTGCTTATCAAGTTC
>JAEEYV010000014.1 GCA_016288295.1 Alphaproteobacteria bacterium | reverse complement strand
CAAGCACCGGAACGGGCGCAGGACAAACAAGAGTTGGGGTGGTTACTCAAAATGAGTTTTAATACCATACGGCGAGTTTCAAAAAGCTCGGCGTCGGTAGTAATGACTTCCATTCCTTCGGCAACAGGTGTGCAACAAGAACGAATAATGCGTCCGTTGATGCGAACGATGCACATTCCGCAACCGGCTGACGGGTCAACATCAGGATGGTTACATAGTGTCGGAATTTCAATTTGAACGCTGCGGGCTGCATCTAAAACAGAGGTGCCGGCAGGAACTTCAACTTCGTGATTATCAATTTTTAATTTTACCATATTCGTAGCTCCTCTATTTTATTTTTTTGCAACTTTTGCTTCGTATTCATTACTAAAGAAGCGAAGGGTTGAAAGCACCGGGTTTGGTGCAGTTTGTCCCAAGCCGCACAATGATGCCTTTTGCATGGCTGTGGCAATTTGGCGCAGTAAATCGATATCTTCTTTAGTGCCGCGACCTTTGCTGATTTTTTCAAGCAGCATAAGCATTTGTTTGCCACCGATACGACAGGGGGCGCATTTGCCACAAGATTCATCTACGGTAAAGTCGAGGTAGAATTTGGCCAAATCAACCATGTCGGAGCTGTCGTCAATAACAATCATACCGCCGGAACCCATAATTGAGCCGACTTTTTTCAACTCATCATAGCAAAGCGGAAGATTGATATATTCGGTCGGAATAACACCGCCGGAAGGTCCACCGGTCTGAACAGCTTTGAGTTTTTTACCGTTAGGAACGCCGCCGCCGATTTCATTGACGATTTCGTTGATGGTGGTACCCATCGGAACCTCAATAAGACCGGAGTGTTCAACCTGACCGGTAAGAGCAAATACTTTTGTACCCTTTGAAGTTGCGGTACCAAAAGATGAGAACCAGTCGGCACCTTTCAAAATGATTGAAGTAATGTTGGCCAAGGTTTCAACATTATTGATACAACTCGGTTTGCCCCACAAGCCTTTGTCTGTCGGATAAGGCGGACGTGGGCGAGGTGTTCCGCGGTTGCCTTCAATAGAATGGATAAGAGCGGTTTCTTCGCCGCAAACAAAAGCACCGGCACCAAGGCGGATATCAATATTGAAACTGAAGTCTGTGCCCATGATGTTGTTGCCGAGCAAACGACTCTTTTTGCAAGCTTTAATAGCTTTTTCAATACGCTCAACGGCCAAAGGATATTCAGCACGGATATAAAACCAGCCTTCGGTAGCACCGATTGCATAAGCGGCAATCATCATACCTTCAATAACCGAGTGGGGGTTGGATTCCAAAATACTGCGGTCCATGTAAGCGCCAGGGTCGCCCTCGTCACCGTTGCAAATAATGAATTTGTCATCTACGGCTTTAACTTTAGAAGCAAATTCCCATTTCATGCCGGTAGAAAATCCGGCACCGCCGCGGCCGCGCAAACCTGATTTTTTGATTTCTTCAATAACTTGTTGCGGGGTCATGGTTTTTAAGACTTTTTCCAAAGCCAAATAACCACCGTTGGCCATATATTCCTGAATGTCTTCAGGGTCTAAGTGACCAGCCATTTTCAATACCACTTTTTCTTGTTTTTTGAAGAACGGCAAGTCCAAAGACAAAACATATTTTTGCAGATAATCAGGCAAAGTAATCTGCTGTCCGGCTTCGAGTTTGAGAGCAGGAACAATATGCTCAATGATTATACTGCGGGAAGTCGCCGGATCAATGCGTTTGTATAAAACATCTTTTTGACCTTTGATTTCAACGCGAATCAACGGACCTTGTGCGCAAAGCCCCATACAACCGGTGGCGACGATGCGAACTTTGTCTTGCAGGTTATATTCTTCAATGGTTTTGTGCATTAATTCCAAAATCTCATCACTACCAGATGATTTGCAACCCGTGGAATGGCAGCAATAAATGTTGCATTGGTAGCGATCCAAATCCTGTTTTTTGTTTTTAGCGATTTCGTGGATATCGAATCTTTTCTCAATTTCGCTCATATCGGCCATGTTGCTTACTCCTCTTCTTCAAATTTTTTGCGCCATTCAGCGAGAATGTTAGAAACATCGCCGGTAGTAACGCGTCCGTAAGTTTTGCCGTTAACAACACAAACCGGTGCCAAACCGCAACAGCCTACACAACGCACGCATTGTAAGTGAAACATATGATCGGGGGTGCTTTCGCCTTCATTGATTCCCAATTGTTTTTTGAACTCTTCAAGGGTTTTGTCATTGCCCTTAAGATAGCAGGCAGTACCGGTGCAAACTGAAATAACGGCCTTTCCCGGGGCTTCAAGCTTGAAAAAGTTATAGAAAGTCAAAACCTCATAAATTCGAGCTAAAGGAACTTTCATTTCTTGTGCTAACTCCATGGCATCATCCCATGGAACATATCCTTTAACATCCTGAAGCTCATGCAGAGCCATAATCAGTGATCCGCGTTTTTTGCGCCATTTGGCGGCAATTTGTGCGGCAACAGAAGCATCACCCATACTTAATTTCCTCCTGGTAGTAATTTACAAGTCAATATAAGATATTAGGAAACGCTTTAATTTACAAGTAAAAAATAGATTTTTTTAATTTTAAATATGTCCGGTTTTAAATAGCTGATAATACTTGTAGATACTTCCATTCGCTACATTCCAACTAAAATCTTTGCTCATGGCGTTGGTGGTCATTTGCATAATTTTATTGTGGTGACGATAGAAAGTTTCCAAGGCTTTGGTCAGCGTTTCGGTGTAAGCATTAACGTTGTTTTTAAGCCTTTGGGCGGTTAGGTTGTTGCCATAGACGCGTCTTTTGCTCGGAGAGAAAAAGACTTCGGTACGAAAGCCATCAATATCATTTTCAATTGTATCAACTAATCCGCCGGTAGACATGGCGACCGGTAATGCACCTTTAGCCATAGCCTCCATTTGGGTAAGGCCACATGGTTCAAAACGACAAGGCATCATATAAAAATCTGAAGCCAATTGAATGGAATAAGCAAAGTCATCTTGATAACCGCGAAAAACAAAGATGCGTTTGCCATATTTGGGGTTGGTGGCACTGATTTTGTCTTTGAGATTTGTTAAATACTCAAAATAGTTATTATCTCCGGCTCCACCGAGAATGAAAATCGGAGGTTCAAAACTTTTTAAATTTGAAAAGCGTTCAGCCAAATTGATTATTGATTGAGCGGCAATGTCATAGCCTTTTTGTTCAACTAGACGGCTGGTGGCACAGATTATCGGAGTGTTTTCAATTTTTTTTACAGAAGTTGAAAGGTCTTCAAATTTGTAAATATCAACTAAAGGAATAACCTTGTCTTTAAATGTCTTGTCGACAGCTATTTTGGATAACATTTTTACAAATTCTTTTTTGTTTTCAAGTTTACCGCTTAGGTTTTTTTCGTCATAAAAAACAAAATGGAACGGATCAAAGTATTTATTAAGCTTGTCAATTCTACTTTGAGTCGGCGATATTAATTTTTTATCGTATCCGTTAACAATGCCGAAAAAGTTGCGGTGGTCTTTGCGGATTTTTAAAATATCGCGAAAGTCTAAACCAAAGTCGAGTTCTTTGGAAACTTCTTCCATATAATTTTTGGAAACCGTAACTACACGATCGGCCAGATGAAAATTGCAGGAAGCTTGATTGTAACAATCATAAACAATCAAAGTACTACCGGTTCGCGGATTACTGTTTTTGATAGCTTTGGAATTTTTGAAAACAAGGCTACTCAAATTTTCATACAAAGAATTTAAGATGTGTTGGGTGTGCTCAAAATCCCAGCCTTGATAACCAAGATGGTGCGCAAGATGAATTACCGGAATATTTTTGAGTTTGTCGGCCAAAGGCTGTTCCATCATTCCGGCTTCAACTTGGGCAAGTGTAAAATATTTGAGCAATCCGGATAAAGCTCCGCTATGCCAATCATTGGCAACTAAAATATTGGGCATAGTTATTTCGGGGTTGCGCTTTTGGGTGAGATGTTTAAGTAAGCAGTAAACGGCTTTGGAAAAGAATGCAAAGCGTTCGACTTCGTTAATGTTTTGTGAATTGAGAATATAGCATCCGTCTTGAGCTGGATTGTTGTTGGGATGAGGGTTGATTGAAAAAAAACGTTCATTTTGCAAGAAAATATAATTGACATTATTGAATGTTCCTGTATAAACATCGACCGGATTTTGCACTAATGTACCGCGTGGACCGTTAAATGGTACCTTCAAGCTTAAGATTTTTTGAAGTTCAATATTGTTTTTTTGTGCTCCAAAATAGGTTTTGCCATCGAAAGAAGCAGCTTTTTTGCCGGTGTTACCGATGTACATCGGGGTAATAATCGAGACGGTGTCGGGTGTGTCGGCAAAAGTGGAATTGAATGCTTCCGGCAGTTCAGAGGCAACTACACCAAGTCCGCCCCATTTCATAAAAGTAGCGGTTTCAGCGGTAATCATCCAGGCATTGATTTGGTTTAGTTGTGGCCACTCTTGTTTGCCAAGACACTGCTTGCGTCCAAGATTTTGAATTTCTGATAACAGAGGGTTATTTACGGCTCCAAAAGATATGGTGTTTTTTTTGTTAAATCCCTTGGGTAGTGGTTTGTAAACAGCAAGTTGGCTGTTGCTAATATGCGGTGTGTCCATTACAATTCTCTCAGTTGCAAAATAATCAATCGATATGAGGTGGATTCTATAGCATTATTTTTAATATTTAATTAAAACCGAAAATAAAAACTTCGGCTCTTGACTTGTTTTGCTTTAGTCACTACATTTTATATAAGTGAAATATGGATGCTTTGTTATAAAATTAAAGAGGATATGATGAAAAAAAATAAAAATAATGAAGAAGTTGAAAATTTAGAAGAAGATTTGCCCATAGAAACGGAAGAAAATATAGTTCCGGAGGATGAAGAAGAGGGTGAGATTGAAAAACTGCGCGAAGAAAATGCAAAATTGAAAGAAGATTTTTTGCGCGCCTATGCCGATGCCGAAAATACTAAAAGACGCTGCGTTCAAGAGATTGAAAAAAATTCGAAATATGCAATATCCTCTTTTGCAAAAGAATTGCTCGTGGTTGCAGATAATTTACATCGGGCACTTGAAGCCGAAGATGATAGTGATGATGAACATGTAAAGAAGTTTAAGGAAGGGGTTAAGTTGACCGAATCGGAGCTGATGAAAGTGTTTAAAAAGTTCGGTATTACAAAAATGGAATCGATAGGAAAGGTTTTTGATCCGGCGTTTCATAGAGTTGTGCAGGAAGTTGAAGATAAAGAAAAGCCTGCAGGGACGATTATTGCTGAGTTGCAGACAGGATATATGATAAATGATAGACTGTTACGTGAAGCAATGGTGATTGTGGCAAAATAGAGAATAAAAAATAAAAAAACCCGCAAATAAGCGGGTTTTGTTTTTGCATATTAAAATTATTTAGCAGCTTTCTTGGCGGCAACTTTAGTTACGCGAGCTGACTTTGTTTTGGGAGCGGCCTTTTTAGCCGGCTTTGCCTGAACGCCTTTTTTGCTGATAACAGATTTTTTAATCTTTTGAGCTTCAGGAGTCAGTTTGCTGTTAGAAGTAGATTCCAAATAAGCATCCAAACCGCCGTTGTGTTCAATAGAACGCAATGTCTTTGAGCAGATTTTGAGTTTGAATACTTTGTTTAAAGCTTCGCTAAACAAAGAAACAATTTGCAAGTTCGGCATAAAACGACGACGAGTGCGGTTGTTAGCGTGGCTTACGTTGTTGCCGCTCATAACGCCGGTGCCAGATATATCACATTTTTTTACCATAATCCAAATCCTTGTAAAACTAAACTTGTTGCCTGTTAATAGACATTTTATTAATAAAAGTCAAGAATTATTTGTGGAATTTAAAAAAAATGTGGCTTTTTAATGTTTTTGAGGTTATTAATAGGGCTGTTGTTGTACCCGTAGCTCAGCTGGATAGAGCGTTGGCCTCCGACGCCAAAGGTCGTGGGTTCGAACCCCTCCGGGTACGCCATTTTAAAAGCCCTGTGTAAAAAACAGGGCTTTTGCGTGCCGTCGGGGCGAACCCAGGGTTCGTTCAATTCCGACTATATCTTTTG
>JAEEYV010000013.1 GCA_016288295.1 Alphaproteobacteria bacterium | reverse complement strand
CTACGGTTTTCTTTGCTACTACTTTTTTAGCAGGAGCTTTTTTAGCTACCGTTTTTTTAGCTACGGTCTTCTTTGCTACTACTTTTTTGGCAGGAGCTTTTTTAGCTACCGTTTTTTTAGCTACGGTCTTCTTTGCTACTACTTTTTTGGCAGGAGCTTTTTTAGCTACCGGTTTTTTAGCTACGGTTTTCTTTACAGTTGTTTTCTTAACAGTGGTTTTGGTTGCAGCTTTTTTAGCAGGAGCTTTTTTGGCTGCGGTTGTTGTAGTTTTTTTCATGGTTGTCGCCTTCTTAGTTGTTGTCTTAGTGCTACGTTTTTTAGTAGCGGTTGATTTGCGTGCAGCTTTTTTAGCAGAAGCTTTTTTGGCTGCGGTTTTCTTGACAGCAGTCTTTTTTACCGCTGCTTTTTTAGTAACTTTTTTCTTGACGGCTTTTTTAGTTGCGGTCTTTGTTGCAACCTTCTTTTTAGCTGTCTTTTTAGTTGTTGCTTTTTTAGCAACTTTTTTCTTAACGGCCTTAGTCTTAACTTTTTTAGGTTCCGTTAATTTTTTAGAAATTGCAATTGCATTTTCTAAATCTTTTTCTTTGCAAAGTCCTACTGCAACCGGATTTTTCGGACGTAAATCGGCCATATCACGATGAGTACCGTTACGAAGTGAGGCAATAGTCGGTTTGGTTGTGCCAATAAGTTTACAAATTTGAGAATCAATAATCTCCGGACAGTTGCGCAAAACCCATAAAATTGCAGCAGGTTTATCACTGCGTTGCGACGGAGATAAAAGTTTTTTATTCTTACGATTCAATGCCTTAACATTGCCTTCGGGTTCGCTAGCAACTAAATTGGCACTTTTGTCAGCCTCACAACGGGCAATTTCTTCTGCTGTCAATTGTCCCGTTGTAATAGGATTTAGTCCAACGATGTTGGTGGCTACATCACCATCGGCAATGGCCTGAACTTCCAATTCATGAAGTTCGCAAAAATTGCCAATTTGGCGAAAAGTCAGAGTTGTGTTTTCCACCAACCATACCGCTGTAGCTTTTGGCATTAATGGTGCTGTCATATCTTTATCCTTTCCATATAGAGAGCGTTTTTTTGATAAAAACAAAAAACCTACGCTCTGGTCATGAGCGTAGGTTAATCGAAAAAACTTAATATTATATTAATCTGAAGTTTTGATACCAAAAGCACCAAACTTGTTCTTGAATTTTGACAATTGTCCACCTGTGTTAACAAAGCGATGAACGCCTGTCCACGCTGGATGAGACTTAGGATCAATTTCCAAATTCATCTTGTCGCCGGCTTTACCCCAAGTAGATTTTGTTGTGTATGTACTGCCATCAGTCATTACATATGTAATCTCATGATAATCCGGATGAATACCCTTTTTCATCTTATTTTACTCCATATAAATGTGCTAGTTGACGTTCTTATACATTACACTTTTTATTATTGCAAGCACTTTTTAAATATTTTTTTATTTTATCGGCTGACAACGACATTGTTTTGCATAACCTCCTCTTCTGTATTGATGATTTGGATACCAAAACTCTTAAAACCTTTGCTTAATAGGTATGATCTGACATTAACCGCACGGTTAAGACTGGTGCGCTTGCGCGCAAAGGCATTTTCACCGCTACTATAATGATAAGATTCAATCAAAACTTTGTCATTTGCATTTTCTTTGTTTTTTTCAACAAATTCATCAAGCAATGCTACAACATCATCCGTAAGGCGATCAGATTGATCATCAAACGTAACAAGAGTCGATGTTTCCGAATCACGAGAGGTTCCGAGATTATCAAGCGGAATAAAGGATATTTCATCGGTTTTATTATCAGTATTGTTTTGAGAAGATTGAGATTCTAACGATTTTGGAGTTATGGGAACAAGTGGTTCAACAGGAACGTGGATAACTATTTCTTCCTGTGAATTATAATCTTTTGCTTCAGAGGTCTCGGAGATTGTATTTTCTTCTTTTGTGTTATCTTCCGAATCAAAATCGTATGTTATATTTGGCTGTTCTGTACTACCGATATCAGATTTTGTATCAGCATCAGATACTTTCGTTTTATCTTGTGTCGAGGGCTCCGTTGCAGAAACCATATCAGGCAATTTTTCAGACGTAGTTTCTTCTTTTATGGAAGGCTGTGATTTTTGTTCAACTTTAGAAGACTGCTTTTCAACTTTAGTGCGAGGTTTAGCTCTCCTAGGTGTTGGCTTTACAATCGGAAGCGGCAATTCTTCCGTAACATCACTAGGCCCTAAGGAGTCAAGAACCGAAAGGTTAATCTCATAGTCAGCAAATGCCGGAAAAGCAAATAGCATAACCAATATAACAACAAAACGAAACATAATAACTCCTTACTTAAAAATAGCTAGGCTATCTTTTTCAATAACCCTTCCATGTTATTATTAGCTCCAGCTAAATTGTTTGAAACTAAGATCTGCTCTAGTTTATCCGGTGATATCTGTTTATCAAGATTGTAAACATAACCACCTGCTTCTTTGACCAATAACAAACCGGCAACAGTACTATTCAAGCTGTTGCCAAGGCTGATAGATGCATCTGTTTTGCCGGCGGCGGTATAAGCCATACATAATGAAACTGCACCCAAAATACGGCTTTGTGCTGCAATTGCGGAAACACGAGCATGTGCTTTGGCAAAATCAGAATCACTTCCTATTTGAACCGAAACCAGCGCAAGATTCTCGTCTTTATTGGTTGAAACACGTAAACGCTCGTGATTTCGGAAACCTTCTTTGTAGCTACCATTGCCCTTTTCTGCAAAATACAATTCATCACTAGCGCGATTGTAAACAACAGATGCCTTAATCTCTCCGTTTTCGCAATATGCAACTGTTGTTGCAAACAATGCTATTCCGCGTGAAAAATTGCTCAAACCGTCAATCGGATTGACCAAAAAGCAACTGCCGGATTGCGGTATTGCTGCAACATTTTGCTCAAAAAAAGCAGCATCCGGTCTAATCTTGCCGAGTTCAATACGTAAATTTTGTGCAACTTTGTTGTAAGAGTTGGTTACAAAATTTTGATACGGACGAACTGATGATTGTAAACGTTCAATCTCACTAAAGTCGCGGTCAAGATTAGCGGTAGATTTTTTTACCGCATTAACCAACATAGTCAATAATGGAGAAAGATAAGACATTATTTTGCTCTTTCAACGTAATTAGCTTCGGCAGTACCAACAACAATTTTTTCGCCTTGGTTGATAAACGGAGGAACCATTACACGCACACCATTATCGAGAATCGCCGGTTTGTATGATGAAGCAGCTGTTTGCCCCTTAACAACAGGCTCTGTTTCAACAACGGTACAAACAACTTGTTGCGGCAGTTCTACAGCAACCGGTTTACCGTCAATAAAGTTAATATAAACGGTCATACCTTCACTCATAAACGGACGAGAATCGCCCAAGATATCGGCTGCCATGGTAAATTGTTCAAATGTTTCCGAATCCATAAAGGTCAAACCGATAGAATCTTCATACAAAAATTGGCAATCTTTTTCTTCAACAAGCAATTTTTCAATTGTATCTTCAGAACGGAAACGTTCGTTGGTTTTAGTACCTTCTTCGACAGATTTCATTTCTACCTGCATGAAAGCTCCGCCTTTACCAGGTTTGATATGTACTGCTTTAACTACTGTCCAAGGTTTGCCTTTATACTCAATAACCCAACCAACACGGATTGCCACTGCTTGTTGCTTCATTTTTATACTCCTTTTAGTAAAACTTTTCTCATTTTTTTAGAATACTTACCCTAATCTTTATTTTTTCGCAACAAAAATCTTATACTGATCAGGTGTTAAAATTACAATATCCGCCGGATATTGCTCAAAATTAACCTCTTTATCCTGCGGAGCTATGGCCATCTGAAGCAAGAAGAATTCATTATACCACTTAGCAAGTTCGAGTGTTTTATCAGCTCCGTCGGACCAAATTTTAAAAACGATAAAATCTGGTTCATTTTCGCTTACTAACATCGCTTCGTGGCGACGGTTGCGGCAGATTGCGCCCAAAATTCCGTCTTTTAGCTGTTCCCGAATCCGTAAAATATCTTTTTTTATATTATTGCTTTTACTTAAATCCACCAAAATTCCATCAGCAGTTGTTGAAGAAAATAAATTTAGAGATTTTCCTCCATATAAAAGAGAGATTTTGCCAACAGAAGAAATTTGATGCACAAGCCTATGCAGTAATTCATTTTCAATATCGGAATTAAGCAAATAGCACTGAATATCGGGATTAGACAACATTAAATCATCATCTTGAGAGTTTATGTTAAGAATAAAGTTTGGCATAATCGGTTTTGTTGCTTGAAAAAATTAATTATTATGCCTAGATTATAACAAATAAGATTAAAAGAAAGTGAAATTTGATGAGCAATACAGAAAAATCCGTTGCCGAAGATGCTTTAGATGAACTCGACAAGTCATTACAACAGTTGGAAGAAGTAGTGCGTCAAAAAGCTCAGAACGTCAATAATTTGAGATGCTCTGCTCAAAGTTCAATTGAAAGAATCGATCGCTTGTTAGAAAGTTTGAGTAAGGTTGGATTGTAATGGCACAGGTAGTTATAAATATAAATGACCGTGAATATCCTATTGCTTGTGAAAACGGACAAGAAGTCAGAATCATGCAATTGGCTCAAATTCTGCAGCAAAAAGCATTAATGCTGAAGGATTTTAATGGTCGAATCAGCGAAAATTTGATGTTGGCCATGATCGGAATTTTGGTCGCTGACGATTTGTTTGAATTGAAAAAGAACCAATCCGTAGCACCTGTTGTGCCGGCACCAAAAGATGATGCAAAAGAAAAGGAAATTGCAGAGCGCATCCAAAATTTAGATAAAAAAATAAAAGCTGTTGCAAAACTTATCGAATCATTATAATATAAAATTATGGAGGGGTTACTGTCTGGTTCGTAGTTCCGCAGATCTTCCGAGCCTCAAGTTTTTTTGGGGAGCTGTCCCTGCCCTGATCGTGGTCTTGGTATATGGCGCCCACTTATTGAGATGCGGTTCGTGTAAGAATGTATCTATACGGCCAGACGGTTCTCTCTTAATAGGTTTAAGCTCCGCATGACGGAGTTTTTTTAACGGAGAAAACAAGTTGAAAGTCGTTTATTGCGGAGATGTAGTAGGCAGAGCCGGACGAGATGCTGTTTTGATCAATCTAAAAAAAATCAGAGAACAGTTTGGTGCTGACATAGTTATTGTAAATGTTGAAAACGCGGCCCACGGCTTCGGGGTTACACCGGGAATCGCCAAAGAATTTTTGGAATCGGGAGCTGATGTTTTAACTACCGGAAACCATGTATGGCAACAGCGCGATATTATCCCTTTTTTAGATGAAAACAAACGTATTATTAGACCACTTAATTATCCGGAAACTGCAAATGGACGCGGAACAGTAGAATTTGAGCTGTTAAATGGAAAGAAAATTTTAATAACCCAAGTATTGGGAAGAGTGCTTATGGAAAGCGTTGATAACCCCGCTTTGGCTATTGATAAATTATTAAAGCAGTACAAACTCGGGGCAAATATTGATGCTATTTTTGTTGATATTCATGCTGAAAGCACCTCAGAAAAGCTTTCTATGGGATATTATCTTGACGGCAGAGTTTCAATCGTTGCCGGCACCCACACTCATGTTCCGACAGCTGATGCCAAAGTTCTGCCAAATGGTACAGCGTACATTACAGACGTTGGAATGTGTGGTAATTATGACTCAGTTATCGGTTTTGAAAAACAAGCCCCAATTGATCGTTTGTGCCAAAGATATACAGGTAGCAGATTAGAGGTCTGCCGTAATAATGGTACGGTCTGGGGAATCGCCGTTGAAACCGATGACAAAACCGGGTTGGCAAAGTCAATAGAACAATTCCATATTTGATGTGTTGTTATTTATTAATAATCTTACTGCCATATGGTGGTTCTTTTTCCATGCCGGGAAGTAATGCATTGTTAGGAACAAAGCCCATTTCACCGTTGTCTAGCATAATACGATACCAATTTTTATCAGGAGTAAATCCGGTAACGCGGACTGTTTGGTCTTTTTTGCCATGTACAAGAATATCAAATTTTTCTCCAGGACCATACATCACATCTACATTTCTGGCAAAATGAAACAGTTTACTGTTGTCATGCAAATCTACAGGTATTGAAAAAATTTTAGATATGACAATGTCATCCATAATCTTTTCTCCGCCGGTTAAATTAACCTTTTGAAAATAGGTGATTTCATTTTCCTTTTTCATATATCGGTTGAGGTTAAATTTTTGAATTAACGGATAACTTGCACACAACAAAATCAAAAATGGAACTATAAGTTGTAATAAACGCAAGGGCGTATAATGCCATTCAGGAACTTTGCTCGGGCGAGCAATGTTTAATTTGGCGATAAAACGATTTAGCAAATTTTGTTGGTATGAATCAGCATAACGCAAAGCCTGTAAAGCAGATATCATAGACTGGCGGTTTTTGTCTTCCTGATGGTAGGCTAAAGCATTATGTATCAAAAGAATTAAATTGTCTTGTTGATTGCAACCGATATTCTTAAAATTACTGATTATTGCTTTTAAATTTAGGAAAAAAGCCTTAGGGTGCCACCAACCTAATAACCAATTTGATAAAGAATGGCTTAAAACTTCATTTTTAGCTTGTTCATAGCTACAAATAATTTTTTTGCTCTCATCATTATAACCGATTATTTTGCCAATAACTTTACGCAAACTAACAACCTCAACCAACGGATTTTCTTTGTTATTCTTATCTCTTAGAATATTGAGATTTTTCATATCGGGAAAATTTGAAGAATCATAAATTTCGCTCAATAAATCATAAAGAAGACGATTATCTTCATTTTTTAGAACGTCATAGGCAACCGATAGTTTTTGAAAATGCTCCATAGCATCAGGACTTTTATTAGAATCCGGATGCCAGTATTTGGCCAAATCCCGGTAGTTGTTTTTTAACAATTCTTCGCTGGCCGAAAAATCTGCACCTAAAACAGCATAATATCCAAGAGCATCTTTCATTGTAATAACTTTCGTGCAATATTGATTACATCAACAGCTGCTTCGGATGCAGGATAGCGAACAAGTAGCGGCATTTGATTACGTATAGTATCACGAATGCGTGCATCTCGACGGACAATTCCTAAAAGAGGTGGGGAAAAATCCAAAAAACTGCAGCATGCTTTGCGTAAAATGTCATATGTGCGTTGCCCTTCCTGTACCGAATCGGCCTGATTGATAACAATTGATATTTGACATTCCGGATATTGAACCGATATTACATTTATAAGGGCATATGCATCTGTTAGTGCTGAAGGTTCGTTAGTACATAAAACAATTAACCGTCCTGCCGTACCCGACAAGGTAAGTGAAGCTTTGTTGACACCTGATCCCATATCTAATAAAACTTTGTCATAGCTGGTAGACAATAAAGACAAGTCCTCTGCTAAAATTTGCAAACGTCCCAAAGGCATTGAGGCCAATCTTTGAGAGCCACCACGTCCGGATATGATATCAAAATGGGCTTTGTCACTATATTTAATAATTTGGTTTAGTGTCGTGTTTCCGGTAACGACACAACTAAGATCATGAGGAGAGGCAAGTCCCAATTGAATATCAATATTGGACAGCCCCAAATCACCGTCAAAAAAAAGGATTTTTTGTTTTATAGCACTAAGGGCGCTAGCCAGTGTTACGGAAAACCATGTTTTTCCTACCCCGGGTTTTCCGGAGGCAATAGCAATCATATTGCTGTGAATCGGCAAGATATTACCTATTTCCGCTCGAGGAGCACTATGTCGATTTTTTTCTTCCATGGGACAACACTCAATCGACTCCGTTTTTTATTAGTTCAGTAATAACAATTCCTAATTTGTTATCAGCAACAACCACGCGTCCCTTTGCAACCAACGCTTCGTTAGCATATATATCTACTGTTTCATCAATTTTTTTATCAAGTTGCAAAATATCTCCGGCTTTAAGAGAATCTAACTGTTTTATGTTGAGCAATGTTTTTCCGGCAACCGCTCGCACACAAACCGAGATATCTTGGTTCATAGTGTCAGTCATTGTTCATTATCCCTGCGAGTTTGTTGCGTATTTTATCCAGTATTTCTGAGGTAGAATAATCATTTATGCCTGCACTACCCGTGTCTTCCGAGTGATTTACACTTAAATCGAGAATCGGCATAGTTTCATCTGCAATAAAATTATCAAAAAGAAACGGAACGTACTCAACCATGATTATATTCCATGCAAACTGTCAGCAAACATTTTCTGACAGATAGAGACTATATCTTGTTGGGATCTTTCGATATCACTGAATTTGATCGGTCCCAACTGCAATAAAGCCTGACGAATCACATCAGCTTGTTCTGATGGCATAGCATCATAAAAATGTTTACGTAAATTTTCCGCAGAGCCACGCAGAGCCATAACCAATCTCGGCTCACTAACGCGCGCTATAACTTGTGCCAAATTATCTATCGGAAGTTGCAAAAGATCAGTAAACTGAATGGGATTTTCTTGTAGAGAAGCAATAACTGACGGGGATGTATTTTCCAAAACAGCCATTATTCTTTCTTTTGTCGGCATATCAAGATGTTTTAAAATCTCGGCAACTTGATTGGTCGCATTTTGGGCTGCATCTTTTTCGATATCATCAGCAATAACTCTTCCGATTGTTCCCGCCAAACCTACGTCAACAGAATGTAGACTCATCATTTTAGCAACAACTTCAGCAGCAAAACCGCCGGAAAGCAAAGATAGTACCTGCGCACTTTTTTGAGGATTCAACTTTGAAAGCACTATGGCTACAACTTGAGGATATTCTTTTTTTAAGTATTTGGCCAAGACAGCGGGTTCAAGAGAATTGAGTTTTTCCCAACTTTGTGTTTCAGTATTATGACGATATGTCTGCAAAGTTGAAGCAACTTTATCTTCATCAACAAAAGGCTCAACAATAGGGCGTTGAGGCAAGATTCTTTCGGAATCAGCTTGTGTCGGCTGAGAAATTTGAATATTACGATTGCGGCGACGGGCAAAAAATTGAAACAAGCTCACAATCATCGAAATAGCAAACAAAGCAAGAGCGATGATTGCAACAATCAAAAGGATTTGATCGCTCGTCAAACTACGTATACTTTGATACCATGAGTATCCGCGAGTGATTTTCCAAAAATCTTTAATCAATAGGTAGCAACCGCTACTGTTGCTTATTATTGACATACAAAAAACAAAACCGCATGCAAAAGTGGCTACGGCGCAAGCAAACGACGTGTATATAATCGACTTATCGAATACGGTCTTTTTCAATTTTCTTCTCTTTACTTTTCAAACTACTGTTACGCTAAACGATTTTAAGCTGTTTTAGAATCTTTTATTTACAGATATTCACAATATTTACCAGAGAAGTCTTTAATTCACTAATTGCTGTTTCATCATTAAGACGATGATTTGAATCTTTGAGTAATTTTACCACAACATTTGGTGAAGTGATGTGTGATGAATATTCAAGAACCGAACGCCAGGGAACACTGGCATCGCGCATTCCTTGCAGTAAATGTACCGGACAATTTATGTTCCATGGTTGGTTGCTCGGAAGCAATGATGCAAAAGCGGTTTCAATAAAGCGAGCTGTAATCGTATATTCAAAATCATTATTAATAATTTTGAATTTTCCGCTGTGTTCAAGTTCTTGCTTCTGCTCGGATGTTATTTGATCGGAAAAATATTTAACAAAATTCGGCGCGGCGGCAAGGCCAACAAGACCTTTGATTCTGTCCGGATATTTTATTACCGACAACATTGACAGCCATCCCCCCATTGAGGAACCGACCATAATAATATTTCCGCTTATCACATTTTCTATTATTTCAAATACTTGGTTTTTCCAAACTGAAAAATCAGCTTTTTCAAAGTTTTCAACATCACTTCCGTGACCGGCAAAGTCAAAACGAACCAGGCCGAAACCTTGTTCCAAACAAACATTTTTAACAGTTTCAGGCTTGCGTCCCCATGCATTGGAACAAAAACCATGCAGATATAATACTGTCGGAAGATTATTTTTCGGCTCAATGTGTTCAAAATCTGTTGCAAAGTGCGAATTAAAAGTGTATTTTTGCATATTGTTACCTGCTTTGGCGGGATTGATGGTTAAATATACTGAGGACTATATAGATAAAATGGCTGAAGGTAAAGAAGAAAAACCTGTTGTATTACAAGTGCTGCCGGAACTGGAGCATGGCGGTGTAGAATGGGGAACAATACAGGTTGCAGAAGCACTCAAACAGCATGGGTATGACAACTTTGTTGCATCGAAAGGCGGACGTTTGGTGCATGAGCTGAATAAAATCGGTGTCAAGCATTTTACATTGTCACTTAAAACCAAAAATCCGTTCAAAATGTATTTGAACTCGCTAAAGCTTGAGAAGATTATTAAAGAAAACGGCATTAATATTGTACACGCAAGGTCGAGAGCTCCGGCATGGAGTGCATATTGGGCAGCTAAGAGAGCCGGTGTAAGATATATGACCACGTTTCATGGAACGTATGGGTTGGGACCACACGGAATCAAGAAATTTTATAACCGTGTTATGACTTACGGTCGTTTGATTATTGCAATTTCTAATCATATCAAAAAACATATGATTGATAATTATCAAGTTGATCCGGCAAAAATCAGGCTAATTCCAAGATGTGTTGATGTTGACAAGTTTTCGCCACACGCAGTTACGCAAGAAAGAATCGTGCGTGCTATTTCTGACAACAATTTGCCCGAAGATTTGCCGATTATTGCTTTGGTAGGGCGTATTACACGTTGGAAAGGGCAACATCTGTTGGTTGAGGCAATGTCTTTGATTAAGCATAAGGAGGCTTATGCAATTATTGTAGGCTCGGATCAAGGACGTGTTAAATATACTGAAGAATTGAAAAAAACAGCTAAAAAACTCGGCGTTGATAATCGTATTCAGTTTATTGGAGAAAGTTTTGATATTCCGGCGCTGTTAATGGTGTCGGATATTGTGTTGTCGACCGCGATTGAGCCTGAGGCTTTCGGTCGTGCAGCAATTGAGGGACAAGCTATGGGCAAAATTGTGTTGGCTTCAAATATCGGAGGTTCTTTGGAAAATCTGATTGACGGTGTCAGCGGCAAGTTGTTCCAAAGCGGTGATGCAAAATCTTTGGCAGAGGCCATAGATTGGGCATTGGACTTGCCTTTGGCAGAGAGAAAAGCTATCTCTGCTGCGGCAATTAAGAACGTACACGATAATTTTACCAAACAAATTATGTGTGATAAAACTATCAATGTGTACAAAGAACTGTTGGAAATTGATTAAAATAAAGGAATATAAATATGGTTGCTATAAAATTACCGGATGGTAGTGTTATGGATTTTGATGGCAATGTTTCAGGACTTGAAATTGCCGAAAAAATCAGTGCCGGTTTAGCGAAAAACGCTTTAGCGGTTAGGGTTAATGACAAATTACAGGATTTGGATACAACAATCACTACCGATGCAACCGTAACTATCATCACCACAAAAGATAAGGAAGGGCTTGATATTTTACGTCACTCGTGTTCACACGTTATGGCTGAAGCCGTAAAAGAGCTGTGGCCAGATGTACAAGTAACAATCGGACCGGCTATTGAAAACGGTTTTTATTATGACTTTTCACGCAAAGAACCGTTTACGACCGAAGAATTTGAAAAAATTGAGGCCAAAATGCACGAGATTGTTAAGCGTGATGAGAAAATTACCCGCAAAGTTTTGCCTAGAAACGAGGCAATTGCTTATTTTAAGTCAATCGGAGAGCATTATAAAGTTGAGTTGATTGAAGATTTACCTGAAACTGAGGTTATTTCGCTCTATTCACAAGGCAACTTTACTGATTTGTGCCGCGGTCCTCACGTACCGTCAACCGGCAAAATCGGTGATGCATTCAAACTGATGAAAGTTGCAGGTGCTTATTGGCGCGGTGATTCTTCAAAAGAAATGTTGCAGCGTATTTATGCGACTGCTTGGGCAAGCAAAAAGGATTTAGATGCTTATTTAACAATGCTTGAAGAAGCAGCAAAACGCGACCACCGCAAGCTTGGTAAAGAGATGGATTTGTTCCACTTTGAACCGGAATATGCTCCGGGTGCCGTATTCTGGCATGAAAAAGGTTATCGTATATATCGCAAGTTGATTGAATATATGCGCAATCGTCAGGAGCATAACGGATATATTGAGATTGAAACTCCACGTATCATGGACAGGGTTTTGTGGGAGACCTCAGGACACTGGGACAAATACGGAGCGCACAACTATTCGGGCAAAACCGAGGACGGAAAAATGTTTTGCGTTAAGCCGATGAACTGCCCTGGTAGTCTGTTGGTCTATAAGCAGGGAATTAAGTCTTATCGTGATTTGCCGTTGCGTATGGCAGAATTCGGTAAGGTAAACCGCTATGAAGCCTCCGGTTCTTTGATGGGATTGATGAGAGTGCGTGAGTTTACACAAGATGATGCACACATTTTCTGCACCACTGAGCAGATGGAAGAAGAATGCATTACAACATTAAAGCTGATTTTGGATATTTATAAGGATTTCGGCTTCGAAGACGTTAAAATCTATCTTTCAACTAGACCGGACAGCATTTATCGAATCGGTTCCGATGAAATCTGGGATTTGTGCGAAAATGCTTTGGCCAACGCATTAACCTCACATGGCTATAAATATGAAATTAATGCCGGTGAAGGCGCTTTCTACGGTCCTAAACTGGAATTTATTCTGCGTGATGCTATCGGGCGTGAATGGCAATGCGGAACAATTCAGGTTGATATGAATTTACCACAGAGATTTGATATCTCTTACATCGGAGAAGATGGTGAGAAGCATCAACCGGTTATGTTGCACCGCGCTTTGTTTGGTTCAATTGAAAGATTTTTAGGTATTTTGATTGAAAACCACGCCGGAAAATTGCCGTTGTGGCTGTCTCCGGAGCAAGTTGTTGTGGCGCCGATTGTCAGTGAATTTGATGATTATGCGGTTGAAGTTACAAATAAGTTGAAAGCCGCTGGCATTTTGGCTCGTGCAGATTTGCGCAATGAGAAGATTAACTATAAAGTCCGTGAGCATTCTTTGGCAAAGATTCCGGTAATTGCGGTTGTCGGTGCCAAAGAAAAAGAAAACGGAACGGTTACAGTTCGTCGTCTTGGTGTTGAAAAACAATCGATTATGTCGGTTGATGAGTTTGTCAAAACTTTGGTTGAAGAAGCTAAAATGCCTCATATCAACGAATAGTTTGAGACTAAAATTAAAACGAAAAGTCTGTTGGTATATGTGCCAACAGATTTTTTGTTGACTTTTACTTGGCGTAGTGGTACCGATTGAGGCAATCAAACAATTATTAATCTTTTAAAAGACATTATTATGAAAGAAAACAAAATTATGCGCAGTGTTTTGTTGTGTATAGCCTGGATTGTAATCCTAGCTGCAGGCATTGTTACCTATTTTTGTTTGCAAGAACATCCTCTCGCTTATTTTGAGAATCATCCGTGGAACGGAACTGGAATAAATGTTGCTCTAAGCATTGCAGTTGCCTTGTTTGTGGCAGTAATTATTTCTCTTGTGCTTCCGAATGAACCCTCTGAGACAAATGAAGAGGAAGAAACCGATTGTTTTTTGCCGACCATTTACATCATTGCCGGTATTGTCACCGCTCTGTGTACGACCAGCATAATAACAGGTGTTGCTGTATTTTTGTTTTTGTTGATTATAACAATAGCACTAAACGCACCCAAAGGACCAAAAGGAGGCCTTGACCCTTAAGCAATTTCAACAACCCCAGTCTTTCACAGGCTGGGGTTGTTTGTTAGTTCAGAAATGTTAAGCAAATATTGCTCTAGTTATGATGCATTGTAATTGTGTTTGTACTGCCACCGGCTTTGCAGTATTCGGATAAATAATCCAGTTGCGGAGACCCTGCATTGTTTATATAAATACGTCCCATGTTATTATGATACCCCCAATCGGTAGTGACGATTCTTGCGCAGGCATCTTGTGGAATCTGAGTAATTTTTATTAAAAAAGTCGTCCCAGCGCCTTTGGAAATCTCAACATTGCCACCATAAGTGTTCTTAATCTCATTTGAAGAAAAAGTGCCATTACTGGTAATAACTTTCATATCGTCTTCTATCAACCCCATATTAATTACAGTTGTGTTGGTAAGTCCAGTATAATCAGGCTGATTAGCATATGCCGCACGAATGTTAGCCACTACCAGAGAAAGTTGATCAATGAGTTTAGTTCGTTTAAAACTGGCCATAGCTTTAGAATATCCGGCAATACCGGCAACCGACAAAACACCAATTATGGCTAAAACGCCAAGCATTTCGACCATTGAGCGTCCTGATTGTATGCTATTGAACCTGGTCATGTTTAATTTCCTAAATAATAACATATATTGCTATTATATGTCATTTAACCCTAAAAATCAAGCAAAGCAGCAAAATTCGGATTACTTTGTTTGCGGTTGAGGAGCAGGCTGTTTTTCGGTTACATATTTAGCCAAATCATAACCGAATGTACTGTGAATGTACTGAGTTATCTCATTAGTATCAGTTTTAAATTTTTCAGCTTTGGTTTGAGCTTGCAAAACTTCTTCAATTTTTAGCTTTTTTTCGAGAAAATCACGTTTTTCAGATGCATTTTGGGCATCATAAACCGAAGCAATATTATACCAAACGTAAGCATCAAAAACATTGAGCGGATAATTGCGACCGGAAGATAAAATATCACCTAATAAAATCATAGATTTGATATGTCCTTGCTGAGCAGCTCTGGCCAAATTATTAACCGCATTGCCATAGTTGCGCGGTGTTCCCTCGGCATTCATATAAAGTTGGGCCAGTTGATACTGGGCTTCATCAAATTTGGACGCAGCTTTACGTAAATTTCTGAAAGCAGTATCATAATCTTTAGCTACGCCAAAACCATTATAGTAAATCATGCCGAGCATATATTGTGCAGTAATGTTTCCGCCTTGAGCAGCCTGAGAAAACAATTTGATTGCTCGTTCACGTATTTCCGGAGTTGATGCTTTTTGAGAACTGAGGTAAATAAAAGCTAAATTGACTGCAGCTTCGTTATTACCCAATTGTGCGGCTTCATCAAATAAAGAAACAGCTTTTTCTATATTGCGAGAAGTACCTATACCATTAAAATACAGGCTTCCCAAATTATTAAGTGCAATTATATCCTTTTTTTCAGCCGCCATTGAGTAGTATTTGAAGGCTTTTTCACTATTTTGAGTGACTCCGTTTTCGCCATAAAGATACATATAACCCAGGGTCAGAGCTGCATCAACGTCACCGGCTTCTGCTTTTGTGGTCATTTGTTGTTCATAGTCTACAGCTGATATATTTGCCGTAGCAGTGGTTGTGGCTGCCGGTTGCGGTTTCTCTTTTTTACGTAAAAATGAAAAATTCAAAAAGGAAAATATGCCATCATCATCAACCTTTTCTTTTGGGGCGTTCTGAGCAACCTCAGTAGCTTGAGGTGCAGCAGGAGTATCAAGTTGAGCTTGTTTTTCTTTGGCATCTTCCTCACCAAAGAGATCAATCAACGTTGGCTCGTCACCGGCCATAACAGCAGTTGGAATTGCTACAACAGAAAAGACCAAAACAGCAAAAATATATCTAAACATGGCATATCCTAAAAATATCAAATCTTTTTTTATGATATACATTTTTTATCGATATTCAAAACTTTTTAAATTATCTTTATTTTTGGTGGATAAGCGTTATAATGCCTGAAATTTAATTGATTGAGGATAAAATGCCAGCCTTTGAACCGCCCGTTTATACGTTGAAGGATATAAAACTACGTTTCGGAACAAACCAGCTATTTCGAAGCGTTGAGTTGTATATTAACCGTGGAGATAAAATATCGTTAGTCGGGCGCAACGGTTCGGGAAAATCGACTTTGCTTAAAATTATTGCAGGATTGCAAGAGCCTGATGACGGGGAGATTTTTATCCAACCCAACACGACTGTCGGATATATGCCACAAGATGCTGATTTGAGCGAATACAAGACCTTACGCGATGTTGTGTTGTCAGGTCTGTCAAAAGATAAACCAAATTTAGAATATAAGGCGCAAATGTTGATTGAACAGTTGCAAATTGCGGCTGATCAAAATCCTGAATATTCTTCCGGCGGAGAAAGACGTAAAGCAACTTTGGCAAAAGCTCTGGTAGCTGAACCGGATATTCTATTGCTTGATGAGCCGACAAACCACTTGGACATGCCGACAATTGAGTTTTTGGAAAAAATGATTGCTTCTTATGCCGGAGCAGTTGTGGTTATCAGCCATGATCGACGTTTTTTGTGCAATGTATCACATACAACTTTTTGGTTGGACAGGGGTACAATGCGTCGGAACAACAAAGGTTTTGCGCATTTTGAAGAATGGCAAGATCAAATAATTGAACAAGAAATTATTGCCCAGAAAAATCTCAATAAAAAATTGGCGGAAGAAACAGAGTGGTTACATAAAGGAGTTACCGCCAGACGGCGCAGAAACCAGGGAAGATTACGCAGATTGTTACAACTACGTCAAGAACGCAAAGAACAGCTGAAACAAATCGGCTCGGTCAATATGGAAGTTGAAAATACAGTTTGGAAATCAAAGATTGTAATTGAAGCTAAACACTTGAGCAAAACTTTCGGTGAAAGAACTATTGTTAAAGATTTTTCAACCAAAATTATTCGTGGTAACAGAATCGGAATTGTCGGGCCTAACGGTGCCGGTAAAACAACGTTAATTAAGTTACTGACAAAAAAACTGGAACCGGATGAAGGTTTTGTTAGAATCGGTAAAAATTTGCAAGAAGCATATTTTGATCAAAACCGCTTTACCCTCAATCCACAAAAGACTTTGTGGCAAACGCTTTGCGATGAAGGTGATCATATTTGGGTAAGAGGAGCTTATCGTCATGTGGTTGCCTATTTGAAAGATTTTTTGTTTACGCCGGAACAAGCAAAATCTCCGGTGGCAACGCTTTCCGGTGGAGAGAAAAATCGCTTGATGTTAGCAAAAGTATTGGCACAACCATCAAATTTTTTATTGTTGGATGAGCCTACAAACGATTTGGATATGGACACTCTCGACTTGTTGCAAGATATGCTTGGAGACTACGACGGAACAATGATTATTGTCAGTCATGACCGTGACTTTTTAGATAAGTTGATAACTTCGATTATTTACATGAAAGGCGACGGCAATGTGGATGAGCATGTCGGCAGTTATAGCGAAGTGTTGGCCAAACTGGGGCCAAAAACGGAAAAAATAACAATAAAAAACAAACAATCGACACCCAAACAGGAAAAACCTAAAGTAATAAAAACTCAAAAACTAACCTACAATCAACAAAGATTATTACAGATATTGCCGACACAAATTGAAGAGCTTGAAAAAAAGATTGTTCACACTACAGAACAACTTGCTGATGCCGATTTGTATCAAAATGACAGAGAAAAGTTTTTTGCTTTAGGGGATGAGCTAAAAGAACTGGAAAGCCAAAAGGCTGAAGCTGAGAATCAATGGTTGGAAATATCCTTGTTGGCCGAAGAAATATCTTAAAGGATTACCAGCGCAAATTAGATATTACATAATCAGGCGTAGCACCGACTGTAGTCGAAAGTTCGCGGGTTTTGGTAACGTCGGGAATATATCCCTCGCCCAAAAAGTTAACGTGAATCCCTTTGCTGACCAGCATACTGAAAATACCGGTGTTATTAGCCCCTTTGATATCGGTTGCAACACTATCACCAATCAGCAAAATACGTTCAGACGGAATATTTTTATAACTTTCAATTGCATATTTGATAATGAGTGTATCAGGTTTGCCGAGAGTAATGATAGGTCCTCCTAAAATGGCATATTGTTCGGCAATTGATGCCGAGGCAGAACTGATTTCTCCGTTTATAAAGGCTGAGGTATCATTGCCTATACACAACATAGGAATATTTAAACTGGCGGAATGGCTCAAAATTTCCATATAATCCTCAGCAATATGCGAAGGGGCGCTACCAATATACAAAAAATCGGCTCGAGAGGCGTTTTCGGTGCTTTTATAATTAAGACCTGCAAAAACAGATGTGTTATCGTTGCCAAGATTGTAATATACCTGTCCAAGCGCAGCATAGCGTTGACTACCAACTTGTAATTGGCTATGCAAAACCTCGCCCATGGTTATAATATTGTTAAACAGGCGCGGAGAAACACCAGCGGCATACATTTTTTCAATCAGTTCGGTCAGGCGCATTGCGGTATTGCTCAACAAAACTACCTGTTTGCCGTTTTTGCGCAGACGAATCAGTGCTTCAATGGCTTCGGGAAGAAAATTTTGCCCGTCATAAATAACGCCATTAAGTCCGCACACATAGACATCATGGGCTTCCATGATTTTAGAGATATTGACTACGGGTTTGATCATTTTCATCGCGCAAAACCATTATTTTTGTTAATCTATTTAGTGATAATAGACTATCTATATTAAAAAATTTTTAATTTGCAAGTTCAGAGAGAGAAAGAATCACCTTATTAGCGATTGTTAAACCGAAAATCGCCGTGATTGTGGGCAGAGAACCCATGGTGTGGCGCTGGCGGGTGTTGCCTTCGGGGTGAGAATCGGCTTCTATAAACAACGCCGTATCAGGCAAATCAACCTGCTCGTCAGAGGCAACGCATAAAACTTTTGAAATATCAACACCACGGCGCTTAAGGCGTTTGCGAATAAACCGAGCGAGGTGGCAATTTTTGGTTTTGTTCAATGACTGTACCTTGATGCAAGCCGGGTCGGTTTTGAGTGCCGCACCCATTGAGGATATGAATGGAATGTCTGATTTTACCAACGTCTCAATAAGTCCGCATTTGGGGTTAAGAGAATCGATAGCATCAACAACAAAATCAACCGGCTCCGACAGCAGTTCGGGCAAGGTCTTGTCGTTGACAAATATTTCTTTGGTAATGACTTTGCAAGCCGGATTAATGTCTTTAACGCGGGTGGCGGCAAGTTCGACTTTTGATTTGCCGACAGTAGAATCAAGAGCCAAAATCTGACGATTGATGTTGGTAATATCGACCTTGTCAAAATCAACCAAAATCAATTTGCCGATACCGGCACGAGCCAAAGCCTCAAGTGCATACCCTCCAACTGCACCGAGACCGATAATCATGACACAAGATTTTTGAAGACGGGCAAACTTTTGTTGACCGAGAAGAGCTTGGGTACGCATAAAACGATTATCCGACATTGATAAACTCCAGAGAATTGCGATAAATTTGTTGAGATAATTCTTCAACATTTGTATTGAGAACGAGGGCAAATTTTTTCAGCATTTCGGCAATAAAAAACGGAGACGAAATTTCGCCTTTGTTCAAAGCCTGGTAAGGGCCGTCGCTTTCAAGCAAAATTTTGTTGAGCGGGACAGCTTTGATAATTTTTTCCATATCGTGATTTTTTAAGATTGAGGCGCTGAAGGAAACATATCCGCCATGACATAAAATGTTATGCAGATGCTCGACCTTACCATTAAAAGAGTGAAACATAAATTTTTGCGGCATTTGTTTGAAAAAGCCGGACATGGCATCAACCGCTTTTACCGCATGAATGATGATCGGGCGGTTGTATTCTCGAGAAAGTTTAAGATGAGCCGAAAAAAACTTTTGTTGCAAGTCAAAATCCGGTTTTAAGCCGTCAAGACCGGTTTCACCGATTAAGGCGAAAGGGGAAATGTTGAGATATTGCTTGAGGCGTTCCGCCCAATCTTCGGAAATGCCAGCAACCTGCCAGGGGTGAACGCCAAACGCCGGAACCACCAAATCGGGATATTGCCGAGCAAAATCGGCAACTCTTTGCCAATCATCAGGCTCTATTGCGGCACAAATCATTTTTTTTAATCCTGATTTTTGCGCTTTTTTAACTATATCAGTGGCAAAATTCTCTTCATAATCTTGCAGATGAATATGTGTGTCAATAAATTCCATGCGAATTGCTCTTTTTGAACTTTGATATAAAAGGATAATAGGTAGTTATGAGTGTTTTGACAAGACCAATTTTAGAGATAAATCTAAACAATATTGTGAAAAATTATGAGTTGTTGCAACAAATTGCACCAAAATCAATTGCCGCCGCCGTGGTAAAAGATGATGCCTATGGCTTGGGAGCGGTAAAAGTTGCAGAAAAACTGTATAAAGATGCCCGATGCCGTTGTTTTTTTGTGGCACACGGGATTGAGGGCGAACTGATTCGCCCGGTAGTCGGAGAATCGCAAATTTTTGTGTTGCAGGGTATCGGCGAGGACAGTTTGGAGTCTTTTCAAAAAGCACGGCTCACACCGGTTATTGCCTCTCCGCAGCAATTTGAATTTTGGAAAAAGCATAAAATTGACGGCATTAAACCGGCAATTCAGATTGAAACCGGCTTAAACCGCCTCGGTTTCAGGGAAAAAGACATTGCCAAGTTGAGCGCAAAAGAAAAACAAGAATTTGATGTGGTGCTGTCGCATTTGGCCTGCGGAGACGAGAAAGACCATTTTATGAACGAGCACCAGTTATTGCGCTTTAATGAGTTAAAAAACAAATATTTTCCCAACCACAGAGCTTCTTTGTCCGCCTCGGACGGAACATTTTTGGGCGAAAAATTTCAAAAGGATATCGTGCGTTTGGGCGCGGCAATGTATGGAATTAATACCGCACCGTATCGCGAAAACCAAATGTTGCCTTGTGTTACGGTAAAAGCTCCGGTTTTGGAAGTTGCCGATTTGGCTAAAGGTGAGTTTGTCGGATATTCGGTAACCTATAGAGCCGCCAGCAATCGCAAAATTGCGATTGTATCAATCGGCTATGGTGACGGAGTACCACGCTCGCTGTCAAATGTCGGCAAAGTGTTTTTTGCGGATAAAAAAGCCAACCATGAGGCGCGGATTATCGGGCGGGTGTCAATGGACAACATTATTTGCGATGTTACCGACATTAAGGTTGGAGTCGGTGATTTGGCGGTCGTTATCGGTGATTTTTATACTTTAGATGACATTGGGCGCGATGCCGGTACAATCGGTTATGAAATTGTGTCCCGAATCGGAAAGAACCCGCGGTTTGTCAGAAATTATATAGGTTAAATAAAAAATCCCGATCTTACGATCGGGATTTTTTGGGGATGCGAGGACTAACGTCCTTGGTCTAGTTCTTGTTTCACTCTTAAGAACTCTTCTTCAGAAATTACTCCACCTGCAGCGGCTTTTTTTGCCATCTTTTCAGCTTGTGACAGTTCTTTCTTATTCATAGGCTGAGTAGTTTCAGTTGTAGTATATTCATAACTTGTTGTTCTGTTAGCTACATCTGTTGCTCTTTGTGACATATCTGTAGCATTCATATTAATGCTAGAGTTTGAACTTGCACCAACATTAACAGATATTTGTTCTTTTGGAGCCTTTACCGGTGTGTTGATAGTATAATCAACTCTCTTCTCAACATCTACTGCCGGCATATCAGGACGTGGCTCCTCTTGTGGCTCTTCTTGTACACGCACTACTTTCTTTGGAGCCGGGCGATTGACCTTTGGAGCAGCACCTTTTTTGAACTCGTTCATAGAGTTGTTGCAGTCATCATTTGTACCTGTCATATAGTAACGTGATGTTCCTCTTAATCTGCCATCTGCAGAAAAGCTATTATACTTAGCAATATTTGGATCAAGTTGCAAAAGAACATCTTTTCTGAGATATCCATAATCATCAACTGCAGATAATAGGAGCTTAGCTTTTTCTATTGTTGCGCTGTCCATTTGTTCACCACATTTCAACATCTGATCCAATGGTCCGAGAATATCTCCAAATGCACCGCTGTTAGCATCAGCCCATTGTCCACCGTGTTCATCGCATGTACTACCTTTTACTACATTTGTCCATGCTTGTAAGCGTTGAACTTTGAAAATTAACGATTCTGGTTTCAGATTAAAAGTAGTTTCGTTGTCTGACGCATTCATCCACTCTCTCTTCCACAGGTTTCCTGTTTTATCATGAGAAAGTTCAATATCATACATGTTGGTAAACTGTCTCGGTGTAATTTTCATACCTTCTTGCCACTTTGTCGGAGCATCCGTTGGCAGGGTAGGAGAAGGTTTAAAACTTGTTTTAGTAGTATCAACAGCTTGTTTTAATGTATCTGGTTTTGATACTGGTTTTGATGCCGGTTTGACTTTTTTATTTGTTACAATAGTATCAGTTGGATTTCGTTTAAGATCAGCAACCTTTTCTTTATTATTTGTTTTTTTATCATTTTGTGTACCATTCAAACTAGCGGCCACTTTTGTTCCGCCAAAGAATAGAGCAGCTGCCCCAACAATACCAACAGCCCAAATTTTCCACCTTTTATACCAAGGTCTACGTCTGCTACTGTTGTTTCCATTACCACCGGTACCGTCACCATCTCCACCATCACCACCGGAACCGTTAGGTCCGCCATAGTTGACTTCACGTTCATACGAAGCTTGAGGTCTTGCCCCTAAATCTTCTGGACGGTCATCATGTAGCACTTCAAGATGATCTGGGTCTACCACTATTCCATTTCCAGTACCTTCTCCTTCTGCTGTCGCCTGTGCGGCCAAAGGTGCAACTGGTGGTACGCCATCGTTTCCTTCTTCATTTGCAGGAGTTTCCGGTTCTTGGACAACAACTGCTTCAGCTTCTCCTTCGTTAGCAGATGATCCAGGTTGTACTCCTACATTTTGTTCTTGCAGTAGCTGTTCACCTTCTCCTTCGTTAGCAGATGATCCAGGTTGTACTCCTACATTTTGTTCTTGCAGTAGCTGTTCACCTTCTCCTTCGTTAGCAGATGATCCAGGTTGTACTCCTACATTTTGTTCTT
>JAEEYV010000012.1 GCA_016288295.1 Alphaproteobacteria bacterium | reverse complement strand
ATCAACATGGTAGCCAAATTGATCCACCCGATTGCAATGGAAGAAGGCTTGCGCTTTGCTATCCGTGAAGGTGGTCACACCGTAGGTGCCGGCGTTGTATCTAAGATTTTGAAATAAGATACAATACCTGATTTAAAACAAACAAAACCGCTCTTTTCTAAGAGCGGTTTTTTATTATGTCAAATTTTATCAATATTTTTTGCCAATAAGTCTTAATGAAATGTTTGTTGTAGCACTGCTCAAAGTAACACATTGTAAATAATGAAATTTTTATCTACCCAAATTGACAAAAAACAATTGACCTAAACTAAAATTTATGATAAAATCGACAAAACAAAAACAAGGAGCGCGAAAATGGTTATGAAATATTTATCCAAAACACCTGATGTACAGAATGGATACTCAGGAACAAGATTTGAATATGCTGACGGTTCAGTAGGTTTTAAACCAGATAATTCTAAATGGCTTTATGTGACATCACCTGACAATACCAAAACGACATACGACCATTCAACATGGATTAAAGCAAAAGTAGAAAAACCAAATGGTGATATAGAATTTTATAATTTTGAAGATAAAGATAACCGTTTGCTAGCTTCCGTCGATAAAAGCGGTATGACGGTATATGGTGAAGATAGTGGTGGATATAGAGCTTTACACAAATTTGTGGGCGACAGTATACGGGATCTTGCGGCTCAAATAGACTCTTTGACATTTTATGATGTAAAGTATGATCACTGTGCAATCAGAATTGGTAATGTTACTCATTGGCCGGAACTGCAAAAAATATCATATAATGGACCTAATTTTGATTATACTGGATATGCACCTGGGTGGAAGGAGATAAAATATAAAGGCGGCCGAGTAGAATTATATAAAAATGATAAATTGGTATACTCAGAGTGGTTTGTAGATAACAAATATAAACATTCAAAATTGTATTATCCGGACAGTACTCAAGTAAGGTTTGAACAAACCCATGATAAAATCACCGAATATGATAGACAAGGTAATGTCATCCGTGAAATAGCAGACAAGCGCCTTGGAGAAATCAGTACTACTTTACGTCATCAGCATTTTTATAGTGGTAGCGGAAGGATAGAAGAAGTTAGAGGTGCTAACGGGAAACAAACTTTTTATGATAATGAACAAAGTTCTCTTAAGAGTGAATGCTATGATTGTGGTAGAAGTGGTGCAGAGTATGATGAACAAGGTAACAAGACTTCAATGCGTTTTAAAGGTGTACAGATTAAATTAGAAGACGGTAAACCAAGTGACAAATTGGTTACTGTTAAAGAAGATGGAGTTGAAGTGCAATACTTGTTAAATGATAAATGCGAAGTTGTAATGTATAAAAAATGCAACAAACTTTATTATGCCAATGGTACTGAATTATTTAACATTATAGCGGATAAAATTCTGTTCTGCCAAACACAGGCGTGGATAGGTGGTATGCCTGATGCAAAAACTAAAATTTCACTTGATGAAAAAGGGGGGCATATTTATATTCACTATGATCATCAAAAACATCCCAATCACCATGGTTGGTGTAGCCTAAATATAGATATAGCCTCAGATGGTAATTACAATTTCACGCATTATAAACGTGATTACACAAGTAGCTATAATCCTTCATGGTATGAGGAGTCATTGGATACTGAATATAAAGATGGTGTTTTGATTAAAAGGTATAATAACTGTATAGTAAAAATCGAAAATAGTTCTGGTGTAGTATGGGAACTCAGTTCTCATCGTTATGGTACTGATGGACATATGCCTGATTTGAGAATTAGAACATACGATGGTTCTAAAATAACAGGAGAGTTAAATGGAAATCGTTATATCGAAGATGTGCGAACTCATGATGTCGTCGAATATGATGAAAATGGCGGCAGAATAGAAAGTCATGCGAAAAAAGGGTCGATACGTCGCGAATATTCTCCTCAAAATGATCTTCTATTTGAATCTGCAGATGGAAAGAAAACGTGGTATGAAAAAGGTCCAGATGGAAAAATGCGTCCTACAAAATACCTAGATAATCATTTTCCTCCTTACGGGTATACGCAAATAGAATATATTTATGAAGGAGCTTATTTGACTGAAAAACGTATGAGTTTATCAGGCAGATTAACCCAAAGAGAATTTTTTGATAAGGGTAAGAAAACAAAAATTTTCGAATGTTGTGCAAATAATCCTGAAAAAGTTTCAAAAGTGACATATTTAGATCCTAAAACAGAGAAAATCACAAGAATTGTAACCTTTAAAGGACAAGAAGATTCGATACCATTTGAGGAAATATATGATGAGTTTGGTAACATTGTTCAAAAAGGGTGGGATAATAATAATTGCATAAAAATGAAGTATTATGAAAACAGCAACCAAAGAGAAGAATCTGTCAGAATTAAGAATGGAAAAGTTTGTTATATAACCAAATATAGTAGAGAAGGCAATGTTATCCAGGCAGGTAGTGACGATAATAATTGTACAAAGAAAAAATATTATAAAAATACAAATCAGGTAGAGAGGCTCATTACGGTTGAAAATGGCCAGACTAGATCTGTGGTTCGATATAACAGACGTGGTCAAGTTGCAGTTATTTTCAAGAAGGATGGTAATGGCAATTGTACAAAGAAATATTACTACGGAAACACTAACCGTGTAAAATTACAGTGTAATATTGTTGATGGACAGATTACGTCATTGGTACACTTTGATGAGCAGGGCAAAGATAATACTCGTCAATATCTGGCTATGCAAAAAGTTGCACAAGATAGAGCAGCCAAAAGCAAAAAAGAAAATAGGACTTTGCGCAAATTAAATCCACTTCAAAAATATTGGTTAATGCGCAAAGCCTTAAAACAGGTTAGTTAGTATTAACAACCAAACAAGCCACTCGTTTCCGAGTGGCTTGTTTGTTGTCACAAAGTATTAATTAATAGTATTTTACTCTTCCTTTTGTAGCTTTGGTTTGCTCGGAAATATAATTATTAAGTTCCGGCAAAGTGATAAAACCGTCATTATTTGCATCAATTGTTTTAAATTGCTCATCGGGTGCCTGGTATATACCGGCCTTTTTGGCTTGTCTGATTTGGCGTTTAGTCTCTCTGGTACTTGCAACCTGCGATTTGTTGCCAAACTCTTCCGGAGACAATTTCCCATCTTGGTCGGCATCATACATATTCATTTGATACATAGCGATTTTTTGTGAATTTGTAATGTAATTTACCGGCGGATTAAACTTTGCTTCCGCATTGCATATAGCAAGCATCGCAACAGTTGCACATAAAAAAAACTTTTTCATAATTTTCTCCTAATAAAAATTATTACTCCCGATAATAGAAGATATTCCCAGTTCAACCAACCGTCCGTCCTCAAGTCCGACTTGTTTATCCATAGCTTTTGCCAACTCCATGTTGTGAGTAGCCACCAGTGCAGCCAAACCGGTTTCTTTAATTATATTCATTAATGCCTCAAAAACAATATCTGCAGTTTTGGGATCCAAGTTTCCCGTAGGCTCATCTGCCAACAACATCTTTGGTGTATTGGCCAAAGCTCGGGCAATCGCCACACGCTGCTGCTCACCGCCGGAAAGTTCTGCCGGACGGTGGGTAAGACGATTATCGAGTTTCATTTTATTCAACAACCAAGCTGATTTTTCTTTGGCCTCTTTAGGAGATTTTCCGGCGATAAGTTGCGGAATCATAACATTTTCCAACGCATTAAAATCTGGCAATAGGTTGTGATATTGATACACAAAGCCCAAAAAATCTCGACGTAAAGAGGTTCGGATTGCATCATTTTGTTTTGAGCAGTCTTGTCCGTTCAACAATATACTGCCGCTTGTCGGTACTTCCAACAATCCGGCAATTTGGAGTAGAGTAGATTTTCCCGAGCCTGAAGGCCCAATAAGCGCTACAACTTCGCCTTCGCTAATGTCAAAATTAACTCCTCTCAAAACTTCAAGCTTTTGCTCTCCCTGATTAAACGATTTGCAAATATTTCTCAAACTCAAAATATTATTCATAACGCAAAGCCTCCACCGGATCCATTTTTGCAGCTCTGTATGCCGGATACATTGTTGCCAAGAAGGACAACAGCAACGATATCAGTACCACCATAACCACCTCGGTGACATTAATTTCTGCCGGCAATCGTGATAAAAAGTAAATTTCAGCAGAGAACAACTCTTTTCCTGAAATGTTTTGTAAAAACTGGCGTATAGCTTCAATATTGTTACAGAACAATACACCAAGAATTACACCGATTGTGGTCCCGACCACACCTATAAAAGCCCCATCCATAAAGAATATGCGCATAATCATGCCTTTTGTCGCGCCCATAGTTCGCAAAACCGCAACATCACGCCCCTTGTCTTTAACCAACATAATCAACCCGGTAATAATGTTGAATGCGGCCACCAAAATAATCAGCGTCAAAATCAAGAACATAACGTTTCGTTCAACATCAATTGCATTAAAAAATGCGGCATTAGATTGTTTCCAATCAAATATATATGCCTCGTCTCCGACACCGTTACGAATAACTTCTCTGGTTTGGTAGAGTAGCTCGGGGTGTTTAAGTGTTACATCAATATTTGTAACTCCGTCGCCGGTACCAAAATAGGTCTGAGCGGTGTCAAGCGGCATAAAGATAAAATTGGCATCATATTCATACATGCCGAGTTCGAACAATCCGGCAATACGATAAGACTTCATCCGTGGTACGGTACCAAAGGCAGTAATTTTACCGTTTGGTGAGATGAGAGTAATTTCATCGCCGGGCATCAATCCCATTTTTTGAGCCAGACGATAACCAACTAGAACGTTGTTACCCTTAAACTCATCTAAATTAATGTCAGCCATACCGTCGCGGATAGTTTTCTTTTTCTCGATATCCTCACGGCGAATACCTCTGACCATTGCCCCTTCAGCTGCCCGCCCTGATGATACCAAAAGTTGTTTTTCAATCAAAGGAATAGCAATTTCAACATTGTCTAAAGCATTAATATCGCTTATTGCCTGTTTGTAATTGGTAAAAGGCATCGAGTTGTTTGATACAATCCCGATATGTCCGTTAATCCCCAAAATCCTACCTAACAGTTCGCTCCTGAAACCGTTCATCACCGACATGACAATAATCAATGTTGCAACACCCAAAGCGATTCCCGTAAAAGCAAAGCCGGTAATCACCGATATAAAACCTTCTTTACGTTTTGCTTTAAGATAACGGCGTGCAACCATACGCTCAAATCTGCTAAACATTTTGTATACTCCTTTGAATATTAGGAGATATATCTTATAACCCAAGCTTATGCAAGGTTTAATGTCAGGTTATTATCATAATATTCAAAAATTAATCATCAGCTCAAACCGCTTTTAACCTTGCCACTAAAATATTAAATTATTTTTTTTGTTGACTTTTTGTCAAAAAATGTTAGGATGCAATAAAATTAATTATTAAAACCATTTATTATGAAAACAATTATCAAAAAACATTGGATTGGGTTTGTGGGAGTTGTTGTAATCCTTACAGGGCTTGCAATTGCCATTATCCAGCACCTCCGTCCGGGAATGATCTGTGTTTTGATCGGATTAGTAATCCTCCTTATTGATATGCTTATCAATAATGACGATAAAGTGCCGGTTTCCACTCCACAATCTGACACAAGTCTGCGTGACAGTGATACAGCACAAGTTCCAACAGCACAAGATGCAAAGGGGGCAAAGTTTACTAAGGGTGACATTGTCTTAATTTTGGCGGGAGTTGCAGTTTTAATTGTACTATGCATCACGAGGCCCGAATTTTTAAGTGTGCTCATCGCGATGCTCGTGTTGACTATTCTTTTTTTAATAGGTGTAGGTGATGATGAGGGTTGTGGTTGTGTCTTTGCAATACTTATTCTCATAGTGCTACTCCTCCACGGTTGTTCTTAACACTGATTTTAGTAGAACGATAAATTCCGTCGGACATGTGTCCGGCGGAATTTGCGTTTTAAAATATAATGTTATGCTTAATTACACATTTTATGTGTTGACATTGTCTGATTTATAATGTATAACCCACAACGTTAATCTCGGCAAACAGGCTAAAAGGCATGCCTGATGCCGTTTACAGCATCCAAAAATTTATAGAAAGGGAAGCAAAATGCCAAAAATGAAAACAAAAAGTGCCGCCAAGAAGCGTTTTCACTTCAGTGGCACCGGCAAGTTAATAAGAAATTTTGCCAAAAAGAGACACTGCCTCTTCTGCAAAACTCAAAAAATGAAAAGACAAGCTCGTGGTACAACTTTAGTTGATACCAACGATGTCAAGATTGTTAAACAATTTTTGCCAAATATGTAGGAGGATAGTTAGATGTCTCGTGTAAAAAGAGGTGTAACGGCTCGTGCTCGTCACAAAAAGATTTTCGAAATGGCGAAAGGTTATCGCGGTCGTTCCAAAAACGTATTTAGAGTAGCAATCGAAAAAGTTGAAAAAGGTTTGCAATATGCATACCGTGACAGACGCGCAAAGAAAAGAAATTTCCGTATGCTCTGGATTCAACGTATCAGTGCTGCGACCAGACTTAACGATATGACATATTCTCGATTTATGAACGGGCTCAACAAAGCAGGTATTGAGCTTGATCGTAAAGTTTTGGCCGATATCGCATTAAAAGAGCCCGAGGCGTTTGCCAAGTTAGTTGCGCAAGCTAAGGACGCTTTGAAATAAGCAATTTTAATAAATGCGAAAGAAGAGTCTGCTTGAGCAATCAGGCCAGACTCTTTTTTATTTGAACAAAAGGAAAATTGATGGAAGACTTAAAAGAATTAGAAGCAAATGTGCTGCAGAGTATTAATAATGCGGCAGATCTGCGCGCCCTAGATGAGGTCAGAGTATCCGTTTTGGGCAAAAAAGGCTCTCTCACCGAAAAGATGAAATCTCTCGGAACTTTGCCGCTGGAAGAAAAAATTGCCGCCGGCAAAGCCCTGAATGTTTTGAAAAACACTATTGAAACCGCAATCGACAATAAAAAACAAGAGCTTGAAACTGCCGAGCTCAACAAAAAGCTTGCCGGTGAGCGCATTGACGTAACCCTGCCGATACGTCCTGAAACACAGGGGCGTATTCATCCTGTTTCAAAAATTTATGAGGAAGTTGTTGCCATCTTTGGTCAAATGGGCTTTGAAGTTGCCGAAGGACCTGATGTTGAAGATCAATTCCATAATTTCAATGCCTTGAATATGCCGGCCAACCATCCGGCTCGTCAAATGCAGGACACATTTTACATTGCCAATCCTGACAGTGCCGATTTTGATGACAGCTTTGTTGTCCGCACCCACACTTCCGGCATTCAAATCCGCACTATGGAAGCCAAAAAGCCGCCAATCCGCATTATTGCCCCCGGTCGTACTTATCGTAGTGACTTTGACGCAACCCACACCCCGATGTTCCATCAAGTCGAGGGTTTAGTGATTGACAAGACCACCACTATGGCGCACCTCAAAGGCTGCCTGTATGACTTTGTTAAGGCTTTTTTTGAAATTGACGACATCAAAGTCCGTTACCGTCCGTCATATTTTCCGTTCACCGAACCCAGTGCTGAGATGGACATCGGTTGCCGCAAAGGCAAAGAAGAACTCAAAATCGGTGAGGGCGATGATTGGCTCGAGATTTTGGGTTGCGGTATGGTCCATCCCAATGTACTGCGTGCCGGTGGCATTGATCCCGATGAATACCAAGGTTTTGCCTTTGGCATGGGTATTGACCGCCTTGCCATGTTAAAATATGGCATTCCTGATTTGCGCACATTTTTTGAGTCCGACTTACGTTGGTTAAAACACTATGGATTTGTGCCGCTTGATACGTCTTCGATGACCGGTGGCTTGAGCAATAACGGAGGACTTGCACGATGAAATTTACATTATCTTGGTTAAAAGAGCATTTAGATACAACTGCAACGGTAAATGAAATTGCCGAACGTCTGACCTCAATTGGTTTGGAAGTTGAAGAAGTTTTCAACCCTGCCGCTGCTCTCAAGGGATTTATTACTGCCAAAGTTGAAAAATGTGAAATGCACCCGGATTCAGACCACCTTCACCTTTTGAGTGTTAATAACGGTAAAGAGGTTTTGCAGGTTGTCTGTGGCGCCCCCAATGTCAAACTAGGCACAATCGGAATTTTTGCTCCTGTTGGTGTAATAATTCCTTGCTATAATGAAAAACTAACGGTCGGCAAAATTCGCGGAGTAGAGAGTTTTGGTATGCTTTGCTCTGAAAAAGAACTCTGCATCGGTGATGACCATACCGGGATTATTGAACTGCCCGCCGACACGAAGATTGGTGTTCCGGCAGCAGATGTTTTGAATATTGATCCGGTTATTGAAATTTCTATTACGCCGAACCGTGCTGAATGTTTGGGCGTTCGTGGCGTTGCTCGTGATCTGGCGGCCTCAGGTTTAGGAACTTTAAAACCGTTAGAAATTAAAAAGCCGACAGCCTCTTTCAAATGCCCGATTAATATCAGAGTAGAAGCACCTGAGGCTTGCCCTGTTTATACCGGTCGTTACATTAAAGGCGTAAACAATCATGCCGAAACTCCAAAATGGATGAAAGACCGCTTGTCAGCAATCGGCTTGCGCCCGATTTCTCCGCTGGTTGATGTTACCAACTACCTCAACTATGATTTAGCTCGTCCGTTGCACGTTTTTGATGCCGACAAATTGAAAGGCGACCTTGTGATCCGCATGGCTAAAGATGGTGAACCATTTATCTCATTGGAAGAAAAAGAATATAAACTCGACAGCAAAAGTTTGGGCATTTGCGATGATGAAGGTGTTCAGTGCCTTGGTGGTGTAATGGGCGGATTGGCTAAAGGTTGCTCGGCTGATACCACCAATGTTTTGCTTGAAAGTGCTGCATTCAAACCTGAGTGCATTGCCCGCACCGGTCGCCATTTCCAAATTGATTCGGATTCTCGTTATCGTTACGAACGTTGGGTAGATCCTAACTCCAACGTTATGGGATCAGATTATGCAACATCGCTGATTTTGGACATTTGCGGTGGTGAGGCTTCCGAGATTGTGATTTGCGGTGAAGAAAATTATTGCGCTCAACCTGTAACTCTGCGCTATGAACGTGTTAAGACATTAGCCGGCATTGACGTATCAAAGGAAGAAATAATTCGCATTTTGACCGCATTAGGTTTCAAACTTACCGACCACGGCAATTCTGTTGAAGCAATTTGTCCGACATGGCGCGGTGATATTGAATTTGAAGCCGATTTGGTTGAAGAAATTGTCCGCATGGTTGGTTTAGATAACATTCCGGCGACTTCAATGCCAAGTGACGAATTTCCAAAACAGACATTGAGTGCAAAACAACAGCGGGTTGTGGTTACAAAACACGAATTAGCCTCTCGCGGTATGTATGAAACCGTAACTTGGAGCTTTACCGATTCAAAATTGTGCCAACCGTTCCGCAAAGGCAAAAATCCGGTCAAATTAATGAACCCGATTGTTGCCGAGCTTGATGAAATGCGCCCGTCGATTTTGCCCAATTTATTGCTTGCTGCACACAACAACATTGCCCGCGGCGATAACAATATGGCATTGTTTGAAGTCGGTCCTGAGTTTTATGGCTGCCGTCCGACCGAGCAGGGAACCGTTGCCGCCGGCATACGTTGTGGTATGACCTCTCAAAAACATTGGCTCAAATGCGAGCGTGCTTATGATGTCTTTGATGCCAAAGCCGATGCCATTGCCGCTATTGCCGCCGCTAACGGCCCTTGGGATAGTGCCCAAATCACCACCGATGCGCCGGAATATTATCATCCCGGACGTAGTGGAACTCTGCGTTTAGGCAAAAACGTTATTGCCTATTTTGGTGAGATTCATCCGATGGTCTTAAAAGCTTATGACATCAAGGGCAGGGTAGTTGCTTTTGAAGTATTTCTAGACAACATTCCGTTGCCACGCGCCAATGCCAACAAATCTAAAAAGAAACTTGAACTGCACTCTTTGCAATCAGTTGATAAAGACTTGGCTTTTGTTGTTGGTAAGGACGTTGCCGCTGCTAACATTATTGCGGCTGCTAAAAATGCTGATCGTGAATATATTTCCGAAGTTCGCATTTTTGATGTTTTTGAAGGCGGAAATTTGCCGGAGAACAAAAAATCAATTGCTCTGTCGGTAACTTTCCAACCTAAGGAAAAGAGCTTTACCGACCAAGAGTTAGATGGTCTGATGAAAAAAGTGATTTTAGAAGTTGGCAAAAAGACCGATGCTGTACTAAGACAATAAGAACATGATGTTTTAAACCATTGAGCGGTGGAACTTGCGTTCCACCGCTCAATTGGTAAGAGATTTTATCCTATAACACTGAAGGCATCAAATACAGCCTGTGCAGTCGCAGGCGCTTTTGCAAATTTTAGATTAATTGCCCTGATGATGGGATAGCCTTGCGCCCATCGTCCAGCTTCACCAGCTGACATCAAGACAAGCGCGGCATAATCTTCAGGCAATTTCAGAATTGCCATCACCTCGGCGTGTGACAATTCACACTTTTCGTGAGGTACTGTGGTTGTATACTTGTCAATTAAGCTTTGAGCCACCTCGTCGGGATTTTTAATACTCTTTTTCATAATAAATTTTATTAATAATTGCTTATGTTCTGCATGTTAACACAAAAAAATATTTTTGTCAATTGGTTTGTCAAAACATGAGCAAATTTTGTTGTTTAAAACCACTGAGCGGTGGAACTTGCATTCCACCGCTCAATGGGTTACAGTTAGTTGTCATCATCAACTCGAGTAATTGCGGCAAGTAACTGACTAGAGTTCTTTTCCGGTAATGTCTTGATTTTCTCTACGGCCTTGCTGTTGAATGCCCATCCATAGTCGCGGAAGAGGATTTTATCTACCAACTTAAGGATAATCTGGGTTGCCTCATCAACTCCCATCTTTAAGAGAGCATCAACCTCCCACCCATGTATAACAAGGCTGACATCAAGTTGCTTAAAGTATGAGAACCAGAGTTTGAATGTATAATCCATTGGAGTTTCATACCAAAGGTCGCGATCAGAAGCATGATCCTTTACATCTATAGTCATTTCACTGAACAACAATGAGATATGCTCCTGAGGAAAAAATCTAGCCACATACTTTGCAAGATGCCAAGACATGACAGAATGAACCTCATGCAACTTAAAGTATTTCTCGTCAATTTCGAGCAACATCAGAGCCAAACAATCATATCCGACATCCTTACGGGCTGCATGAACTTCCTCTGAGGTTACCTTGCTTAAATCGCATTTTTTTTCTTTCTTAAAGAATAATGACCATAGCTTGATCTTATTCTCCGTTGGAAATTGTGCAAAATCTTGCCAAATGTACCGATTGCCATCAGTCTGCTTCAAAATCTTGCATAACAGGTCGTAGGAATATTCAGTTGGCAAATATGATACATAACTTTTCTCATATGAACCAATCGTATACGGATACTTGTCAAGGCATCTGCCAAAAAGCTTTGCGATGTCAGAGGGCTCTAACAGCACAACCTCGTGTGGAAGCAGTGATGAAAACACCTCTATCCAGAACTCTTTTTTGAGTGGATACACTTGCGTATAGTCCCATAGCAATTTCATTGCCAGTCCTTTGTTAGACATATGCGCAATCTCTAACTGTTCATTTAAAGTTAATTTTCTCATAATAAACTAAAATTATAATTATTAATGCTCACATGCTAATATAAAAAAATGTTTTTGTCAACTCATTTGTCAAATAAAATATCGGCCTCAACAAATCAAGGCCGATACCAAATATGCACTTTTATTGTTTAGGTTTATTTTCCTATACCGGAAAATCCCATAAACGCCAATGATAGAAGAGCCGCTGTAATCAATATAATCGGAGTTCCTCTAACTGCCTTAGGCAAGGCATATGCACTCATATCAATTCTCTCCCTCAAACCGGCAAACAGTACAATCGCAAGTGTAAAACCGATAGCATTTGCCAGGCTGAAACATACCGAATAAATCAGGTTAAATTCCTTTTGAATAGATAACAACGCAATTCCCAAAACAGCACAGTTTGTTGTGATTAACGGTAAATAAATGCCCAATGCCTGATACAAAGCCGGTGTCGATTTTTTCAAAATAATTTCTACCATCTGCACCAATGAAGCGATTACCAAAATAAACACAACCGTACTCATAAACTCTAGCCCATGCGGAGCTAATAACTTGTAATATACTAGCCAAGTTGCAATACTTGCAATTGTCATTACAAACATCACAGCCAACCCCATACCGGCCGCGGTTGATATTTTTTTAGATACTCCCAAAAATGGGCAAATTCCTAAAAACTGTGACAATACGATATTATTAACCAATATTGCCGAAATAAAAATCATCGTCAGACTCATTTGCTTGCTCCGCTGATTTTGTTAAATCCCATAATCAAAGCTGCCAAGGCCAAAAATGCACCGGGAGGCATAATAAACAGCAAAACCGGATAGCCGTTTTCACCGATGAAATTCCATCCCAAAATCGATCCGGCACCCAAGATTTCACGTACGGCACCGAGCAAAGTCAACGCCAAAGTGAAGCCGATGCCCATACCTAAAGCATCAAGAAAGGATTGCCATAAATCATTTTTTGATGCAAAAGCTTCAGCTCTACCCAAAATAATACAGTTTACAACAATCAAAGGAATGTATATGCCCAATTTGGCATGCAATTCCGGCAAATAGGCCGCCATCAGCAAATTAATAACTGTTACGAAAGAGGCTATCATCACAATATAACAAGGAATACGCACCATTGAAGGTATCCAATTTTTTACTAAAGAAATCGCCAGATTAGACATTATAAGCACGAACATTGTTGCCAACCCCATGCCCAAACCGTTTTCCATAGATGTAGTAACGCCCAATGTCGGACACATACCGAGCATCATAACAAAAACCGGATTTTCTCTGAAAATACCTTTAGCAAAATTATCAAAACTATTATTCTTCATTTTGTGTTGCCCCTGCAAATTTATTATAAGCAGCTACTGCACTCTTAACTGCATTTACGACAGCTTTTGAACTGATGGTTGCCCCGGTAACGGCATCAATTTCACCACCATCTTTCTTCAAGTCAAAATTATTTGTATAAGCATTTTTTCCAACAAATTGCTTACTAAATTTAGGCTCATTGACCTTTGTTCCCAATCCGGGAGTTTCACTTTGCTCAATAATTTTATAACCGGTGATTGTTCCGTCCATCAAAATACCGATAATCAACTCAATTCTTCCACCAAATCCCTCATTATTAAAAGCTTTGATGGCAACCGATTTAATCGCTCCGTCTTCTCTGGCCGGATAAAGCTCAACCCGGCTTCCGGATATTGCGGTTTTTTCTTCAAACGGATTGTTATCAAAAACGCCGACCAGGTCTTTAATTGCACTCAAAACATTATTGTTTTTTGCCTCATCAATCGGAGCTTTAGTGATTTTATATACATACCCGATAGCCGCCGCCGAGCATATTGCAATAATCATTAAAACCGCAATCATATTAAAAAGGGTTGATTTTATTGGTTTCATCTTATTTTCTCCCTGTTCCGAAAATTCGCGGATGACAGACCTTGTCAATCAGAGGTACAAATGCGTTCATAATTAAAATTGCAAAAGAAACCCCTTCCGGATAAGCACTATATTGCCTGATTATAAACGTCAAAGCTCCGCAACCGATGGCAAAAACAACCTTTCCGTTTTTACTCATTGGCGACGTTGTATAATCTGTTGCCATAAAAAACGCTCCCAGCAACAAACCTCCGGAAAGTAATTGTGTTAAAGGTGCGCAACTTGCTTCTCCTGTCCACAGCCAAAATAAGGCATTCAGCAAAACAAAAGTACTAATATAATAAAACGGAATATGCCAACTTATAACTTTGCGATATAACAGCCAACATGCCCCTAAGATTAATGCTAAAGCCGAAACTTCTCCCATTGATCCGCCGATATTACCGATAAACATATTCCAATAACTTGGCAACTCATTCATTTCAAAAATAGATGTTCCTTTCTCGACATGTTTCAAAATACCGAGTGTTGTTGCAGACGTTGTAACATCAACATTCAAAAAATCTTTCCAGTTAGGTGTAACCCAAGTTGTCATCTGCACCGGAAATGATATAAACAAGAATACCCTGCCTACCAAAGCCGGATTAAACAGATTTTTGCCAATCCCGCCAAAAGCCACCTTTGTAACTATTATTGCAACAAAACATCCAATCAAAATCATCCATACCGGCATATTGCAGGGGAGGTTGTAAGCCAAGAGCAAACCGGTTACTATTGCTGACAAATCAACAGTTGTGTTTGAAGTCTTTAAGAGCCAACGGCAAGCAGCATATTCAAAAAATACGCAACCTGCAACAGCTGTAACAATCGTAATCAATGCGCTCAGCCCAAATAGCACCAAAGCTACAATTCCTGCCGGTGCCAACGCAATTATTACATCGCGCATTATTGTTCTTGTATCTTTTTTTGAATAGATATGAGGCGCAGTCGAAACTTTTAACATGGTTACCTTTTCTTTCTGATTTCATATTTTGCAAGTTTACAATAGTCAAGCAATGGAATACGTGCCGGGCAAGAATACGAACAACATCCGCACTCTATACAGTCCAAAACATGCATCTTTTTAGCTTCCTGATATTCTCCGTTGCGTACAAAATTTGTAATTGCAAACGGCTCTAACCCCTGAGGGCAAACCTCTACGCAAGTTCCGCAACGAATGCAGGGCGAAACCTCAGGCTCAACAACATTCTTAGATTGCAAGAGCAAAATTCCTGATGTTGTCTTTGTAACCGGAGCATCAATGTTAATACCGGCCATTCCCATCATTGGTCCGCCAAAGATAATTTTGCCGATTTCACCGACTTTTCCAACTTTATCAATCAAAAATGATGCCGGAGTACCCACTCTTACCCTAAAGTTTTGCGGATGCTCCACACCATCACCGCTGACCGTAACAATACGTTCAAACAGGGGTTTGTGTTT
>JAEEYV010000001.1 GCA_016288295.1 Alphaproteobacteria bacterium | reverse complement strand
GTTTGTGATGAAAACTTCGGATCAGGAACTTTAACCGACAACACGCAGCTCAAGCCTTCGCGCATATCTTCACCGGTAATCATGTCTTTGTCTTTGCTCTTAACCAATCCGTTTTCGTTAATGTAGTTGTTGATGGTTCGAGTTAAAGCTGCACGAAAACCGGCCAGGTGAGTACCGCCGTCTTTTTGCGGAATATTGTTGGTAAAACACAACATGCTCTCATTGTAGGCGTTGGTCCACTGCATAGCGGCTTCGACCTGAATATCTTTATCTTCTCCTGCAATTGAAATAATATTTTCATGCAACGGAGCCTTAGATTTGTTGATATGGTTTACAAAAGCCTTTAATCCGCCCTCATAATGCATAACAACTTCACGCGGTTCGGTTCCTCGATTATCAATCAATTTAAGGTAAACGCCGGAGTTAAGAAAAGCTTTTTCTCTGATAGCTCTCTCCAAAACATCAAAATTAAACTCAGTCATGGTAAATGTTTCAGGTGACGGCAGGAAAGTAACTTCGGTACCGTGGCGACCGTTAGCATCGCCTACAACTTTCAAATGTTCGGTAACGTTGCCGTGAGAAAACATTGCAACATGTTCGTGTCCTTCACGCCAAATTCTTAAACGTAGCCAAATTGACAAAGCATTAACCACAGAAACACCCACACCGTGCAAACCGCCGGACACTTTGTATGAGTTATTATCAAATTTTCCGCCGGAGTGCAATTGTGTCATAATAACTTCAGCCGCTGAAACGCCTTCTTCTTTGTGCATACCGACGGGAATTCCGCGTCCGTTATCACGAACGGTTGCCGAACCGTCGGGATTTAAAATGATTTCTGTTTTGTCGCAATAACCGGCCAAAGCCTCATCAATAGCATTATCCAAAACCTCATAAATCATGTGGTGCAATCCGGTGCCGTCGTCGGTATCGCCAATATACATTCCCGGGCGTTTACGAACAGCTTCCAAACCATGCAAAACCTTAATGGAATCCGCATTATATTCTTGTTCTTCTTTGGCTATTTCGGCCTGTGACATCTCTACCATAACTGATATTTCCTTGTTTTTTCTTTATACCAAATTTAAACTCTAATCACTATACAACATTTTGAAAAAAAACATAGCAAAAACTCACAAAAATTAATCATTTTGTGTATATTTTTCATAGTGTTTAAGCGTTTTTTAATGAGCGTCGCGCCAGTTGTCGCCGATTCCCACTTCAGCAACAAATTTAACATCATAATTTACGGCGTTTTCCATAGTGTTTTTCAGCAACGTAGCAACGGTTTCAACCTCATTATCGGGAGCTTCAATCACCATTTCATCATGCACTTGCAATAAAATTTTTGATTTAAATTTACCATCAATCAAGGCTTTGTGCATATTGTTCATGGCTCGTTTCATAATATCGGCGGCACCGCCTTGCAACGGAGCATTCATAGCAGCCCTTTCCGCAAAAGATGATACGCGGTGATTTTTTTCATTAATTCCGCTAATAGCGCATTTTCGACCGAAAGGAGTTACCACATAACCGTGTTTTCGGGCAAAATCAATACTCTTTTCCATAAAAACTTTTATTTCCGGCATTTGCGCAAAATATGCGTCTATATATTGCTTTGCTTCTGCCGGAGAAACTCCGATTTGCTTTGATAATCCGTATTGCGAAATACCATAAATGATTCCGAAATTAATCGCCTTGGAATGTCGTCTTATTACCGGTGTAACTTCTTCTTTTTTTAGTCTGAAAACTTTCATGGCGGTTGCAGTATGCACGTCTATTTCGTCAGCAAAAGCTTCTTTCAAAGCCTTAACATCGGCCAAAACCGCCAACAACCTTAATTCAACCTGAGAATAATCTGCGGATATAAGTTTGCACCCCGGAGCAGCCACAAAACACTGTCTTATTTTTTGCCCGTCATCGCTGCGAATAGGAATATTTTGCAAATTTGGATTGTTTGACGACAATCTTCCGGTGTTGACGTTTGTCTGATCATAAGTTGTATGAACACGATTGTTTTTATCCAGTTGTTGGAGCAGGGTGTCGGTATAGGTTGTTTTTAGTTTGTTTATAGCCCTCCATTCTAAAATTTTTGCCGGCAAAGGATGTTCTTCTGCCAACTGTTCCAACACATCTGCGCCAGTTTGAAAATTTCCGCTGGTATGTTTTTTGGCTTGCAAATTAAGCTTATTATATAAAATTTCGCCGATTTGTTTTGGAGATCCGATATTAAAAGTTTCACCGGCCAAAGCAAAAATTTCTTTTTCAATATCTTGTTGTCGTTGTTCAAATTGCTGGCTTAATTCTGTTAATTGCTTAACATCTACGGTTACGCCATTTTTTTCCATCTCAAACAGAGTTGCAACCAAGGGGCGATCAAAATGCTCATAAACAGTCACCATATGTTCATCAAGCATTCGTTGCTTCAAAATTTTATTAAGCCTCAAAATCAAATCAACCTGCTCGCACATATAATCACATAAAATATTTTCATCAATACTTTCAGGTGTTATACGTTGTTTCCCTGTTCCGAAGATTAAATTAGCATCTTTTGCCTTAACACCCAATAACAAATCAGCCAAAATATTAATATCATGCCTATATGTTGAAGAATCTAAAACATATGACATAACCTCAATATCGTCATAAGGAAAAACCTTTGCCTGCCCATTGGTTATATTATTGAAAAAATGCATATCAGATTTGATGTTATGACCGACTTTCAAAATATTTAACGAATTCAAAAATTTTAACAGACATTCTGAAACACATTTATTGCTCATACCTCTTTTTTTGTTGGCTGTTGCACTAAACAAATCAAACGTAATACTTTCGTTTTCGTTCACCAAAGGAATATATGTCGCCACACCAATATCGGTAGCTATAGCAACCCCGATAGGCTTGTCAAACACCGGGTTATTTCCTGTTGTCAAAATCTTAACAGCCATAACTTGTTTTTGCAGATTTTTTTGAAGCCAAAAGCTTAAATCTTTTTCATTTGCAATCAGGCTATAATCAGTTTTAACTTTTAGTTTTGCCTGTTTTGTTTCAACTCCTGATTTTTGACATTGTTCCTCAACCCATTTGGCAATTCGCTGTTTTAAGCTGTTAAAGTCATATTTTTCAATAAAATTTTGAGCAACAGCCAAATCAGGACAATGAAATTTATAATATGTGGCTGGATTTTCTACTTTGACATCATCTTTTAGTGTAACTAACTGCAAAGATATTTTTGCATTTTCAATATTTGCCAACAAAGTTTCACGCCGTTTGTTTTGTTTTATTTCGCCGGCATGAGCCAATACTTCGTCTAAAGAACCAAAAGTATTTACAAGTTCGGCAGCCGTTTTAGGACCAATCCCCGGTACCCCCGGAATATTGTCGGTGCTGTCCCCCGACAAGGCCTGCACATCAACAACCCTTTCCGGATATACCCCAAATTTTTCCTTAACGTCATCGGGTGTAAAAAACTTATCTTTCATAGGGTCATAAAAAGTAACTCCGGGGCGAATTAATTGCATCAAATCCTTATCGGCTGAAACAATTACTACCTCCATTCCCTGTTCAAGAGCTTGTTTTGTATAAGTTGCAATCAGATCATCAGCCTCATATCCCTCAATTTCAAGATGATTTAGATTAAGCGCATCAACAGTTTCACGAATAATTGGAAATTGCGGAATTAATTCTTCCGGAGGCTCAACTCGATTTGCCTTATAATCCGGAAAAATATCATTACGAAAATTTTTCCGCTTAGCGTCAAACAGCACCAAATTATAATCACAATCAAATTTGGTTGTCAGTTTCATAAACATATTGGTAAAGCCGTATACAGCATTAACGGGAGTGCCATCGGGCGCAGTCATCGGCGGCAGCCCATAAAAAGCCCTAAAAATATATCCCGAACCATCAACCAAACAGATTTTTTCGGCCATAATCAATCTCCTCAAAACATCATGCTACATATATAACCGACAAAGGAATATTAGCCAAGACTTTTTATTGAGTTTTTCTACTCCCTCCAAGCATCAGCAATATGCTTGAAAGAAAGTTTTGAGCTTACTAAAAAAACATCAAAGCGCACATCAACATTATCAAAGCGAGGATTGTTTTTTATAAAATTTTCTGCGGCTTTCCAGATTCGTTGTTGCTGTTGTGGCAAAATAGCATATGCAGCATCATCAAGACCGAAGCGTTTTTTTACCTCAACAAAAACCAACAAATTTTTCTTTGCCACAATCAAATCAATTTCTCCAGCTCCGGTTCTTCTGCCTGTAATATAATTACGTGCAACTATCCTAAAACCGTGTAATAAAAAATAAATAGCAGCCATTGTTTCTGCAATTTTTCCGCTAAGCCTATTGTTCATTTTTTATTTTTACCGCTAGTTTATAAACCTCGTTTTTATTAAGTTTATAATTTGTTACCATTTCGTTCACGACTGTTTTTAAAGGAGATTTTTCCATTTTTTGCCGCAAAAGTTTTTCTACATCAACATCATTATTGTCATTATCACTTGGAGGTGCAACCATAAACACAATTTCACCTTTCGGGGGATTTTTTTCAAAATGGGCAATAATTTGATCAGCTGCGCCGGTTTTACATTCCTCGTAGATTTTGGTAATTTCTCTTGCGACTGCAAATTCTCGATTCGCAAAAACATTTTTAGCGACAGCCAAAGATTTCAGCAATCTCGGAGCTGTTTCATAAAATACCAAAGTCGTATTTATCGGAGCTAATTCCTTAAACAAATCCTCACGAGTTTTGTCTTTGTTTGGTATAAATCCCGCGAACATAAAACGATTGGTCGGTAAACCGGACATCTGCAAAGCGCAAATTATTGCACAACATCCCGGCACTACGGCAAACGGAACATTTTGCTCATGACATAATTTTATTAGCTTATACCCCGGGTCAGAAATCAAGGGCGATCCGGCATCGCTGACTTGTACCACACATAACCCTTGGTTGACCAAATCTATAACATCTTGAGCTTTTTCTTGTTCATTATGGTCATGCAAAGTAATAAATTTTTTGTTTGCAAAACCGATATTAAGCAAACTGAGTAATTTTTTTGTAACTCGAGTGTCTTCACAAGCCAAAACATCGGCCTCATACAATAATGCCTTAGCTCGTTCGGAAATATCTGAAATATTTCCTATAGGTGTTGCTACGATATATAATTTTTTTTCCATTTCTTTTGCTTTACAATCAGCATTTTTTAATCTAAATTACAGATATTGTTTTATATTTTGGGATAAAAAGCAAGTGTTTAAAAAGATTTATTTTTTGGCGTTTGTTGCTTTGATTGCATCGTGCCGATCACCGATGGTTACTTCCACAGGCCATTTTTCAAATAATAACAGTACCACGCAAGTCAACGAAGAAATTTTTTCTTCTGCTTCGAGCTTTAGGGTTGGTGTTTTGCTACCTCTCAGTGGAAACGCTTCAAGTGTCGGACAGGGCTTAAAAAATGCAACTATGCTAGCTCTTGATGACATTAATAATCCTAATTTGATTTTGCAATTTTATGACACTCAAAGCACACCGGAAGGTGCCCGCGTCGCTGTTGAAAACGCTATCAATCAACGTGTCAAAATGATTATCGGCCCGTTAATGTCAAGTGAGGTTGAGGCAATTTCATACCAAACTCGCAAACACGATATTCCTGTTGTGGCATTTTCTACAAACGATGCTGTTTTGCAACCTCAGGTTTATACAATAGGTCTACTTATTGAAGAGCAGGTTAATCGCATAATTTCTTATGCTGCTCAAAAAGGACGTAGTCGCTTTGCCCTTTTGTTACCGGACAATGATACAGGTATAGCTGTTGCCAAATCAGCGGTAAAAGTTGCTAAGAAACAAGGCGGAACAGTTTCAAAAATTGCTTTTTATCTTCCCCACACAACCGATTTTTCAAATATTGTACGTAAACTTTGTAATTCTTCATCAAAAAATACCGGCAAAAACGTTGGCTTTGATGCAATAATTATTCCGGAATCAGGTAACAGCCTAAAATCTGCCACAGCAATGTTAGGCTATTACGACGTTTTTTATCCTGATGTAATGTTTTTGGGAACATCTGTTTGGGAAAACACCAACCTGAATAAGGAAACAACCTTAAATAAAGCGGTTTATCCGGTTTTATCACGCAACCACAGTACATATTTCAACAAAAAATATAAATCAACCTATGGCAGTTATCCTAATGGGCTTTTTGCTTTAGCTTATGATGCCGTTGCTTTAACATCTGCAATTGCCAAGCGTAACCCATCAAATATTGATGAGGCAATTACCAGTAGTGATGGTTTTATCGGCATAAATGGAGCCTTTCGTATTTTTACCAACGGAAAAAATCAACACAGTCTTGATATAATGCAAATTACCCCGTCTTCTGATATTGTCGTCGATTCTGCGCAACACAAATTTGTTTCTGCCCCCGAAATGTTGGATAATATGGACGTTGCATCAATGTATGATGGCAATGCCCCAGTATTTTATGGTAAAAACCAACAAGAGGCAGAAACAGCCGTATTTGGTCGCTTATTAAATTCATTTGGCAACAGTTACGGCAACGAAGGACTTATGTATCAATATTAGTTGGATATAGCAGATTTTTTACTTGAAATTAAGAACAAAATCTGCCCTTATGTGAATTACTGTTATGGAGGGCATCGGGTCAAGCGTTCGCCAACCCGGTCAGGTTCGGAAGAAAGCAGCCGTAACGAACCAGCCTGAGGTCGGTGTTCCTCC
>JAEEYV010000011.1 GCA_016288295.1 Alphaproteobacteria bacterium | reverse complement strand
GCTACCTTGTATGGGCATTTGCCACCTTATACGGTGGTATTCAACAAGCCGATGTTAAGACTGATGATGGTATAGCCAAATTTGATACCGACGGCATAGAGTTTGGAGCAGGAGTTGAGATTGGACGAACAATTCCGTTATCAAACAGTTTAACTTTAGATCCGAGCTTGGGCTTGTACTATACGCAAGTAAACTTTGATGATGCGGATGACAATGTCGGCAAACATTATGAGTGGGACGACATCAAGCATTTGGAAGCTGAATTGGGAGCAAAACTTGAACAACAATTTGATAATGCGAAGATTTATGTCAAACCGAGTGTAATCCAAACCCTGACCGATGATGATAGTGTTGTTATTACCGGACTAAACAAAGCTGATACTTACCATGATCAGACATTAGGACGTATTGAAGTCGGCGGACGCTATGGCTTTACTGATGCATTATCGGCATATGCTTGGGCTAATTATACCTTTGGTTCAAGCTATGATGCAATGGGAATTGGTGCCGGCCTGAATTACGCTTGGTAGAATATATTCTCATATAACACTTAATCAACAAGCACCTCTCGGTAACCCGAGAGGTTTCTTGTTTATTATTTAAGAGTTGAAGATTGCTTGATCAAAAGACTTATACTTTTGGAGATATGATATTTGTTATAAAAGAGCATGACATTGATTTAAACCAATGTTTATGCTTAGGAGGATAAGACGTATATTTATAGCTATTCAAAACGACTTAATCTTAGGCAACTAATTGTATCAGCCGGAACTTCGAGCCGAACTGGAGCAATCAATGGAATACAATGATATCCTGCAACGGAGTAAACAAAAAGCAATAGCAGACGAAGAACTCCTCAAAGTTTTTTGATCTTTGCTTTACATCTTGCAAAATTCAAACAACAAAAAAACACCCGTTGCCACAGGCTCCGGGTGTTTGTTTTCAATATATACCCCTATTTTGCCCCTCAATCCTCGCAAAAAATAACTGTCATCGCTCCAAAAGCGTAAGTCTTTTGGTCAAGCGATCTTCAAATTTTTAAAAACATTGTAGATGCCCTGACGATTCCTGCAGAATCGAGGCATGACATTTATTTATACTAGGTTCGACCTCGAGCGACAACAAAAAAACACCCGTTGCCACAGGCTCCGGGTGTTTTTTTTATGGCGTCGACGAGAGGACTCGAACCTCCCACCCACAGTTTAGGAAACTGTTGCTCTATCCTGATGAGCTACGTCGACAACAATCATATTTCACCTTCAATCCACGCTTTAACTTCTCTCCAACAATAAGAAAAATCTCGGCGAAAACGGCGGCGAAAAACTGCATAATTCATATCTCTCAAAGTAATTACCAACCAGTAACCTCCGACAACAAGGATTATTAACACACCTACCATCAAAAGCCCCGCCAAAATCCACACAACCGTAATTCCCACTGACAAACAGATTAATAACAGCCATGAAGAATTCACCCCTTTGAGAAAATATATAGAAAATATAAACATTACCAACAAAACAATCGGACCGAACAACACTGTTGCACGACAAAACCTCTCAAAACGACGCACTTTGAGATTAACCGCCCAAATTGAAGCACCCATCAGCAACCCGACAAGCATCAACAATATTGAAAACCACGTGTTCATTTATGTTTCCTCACAAACAGATAGCTATATATACACTATTGCTTATGATTTGTCCAGTAATTATGTGGGTTATTTTTTTGCCAATTGTTGCAAAAACAATTTTTGAATTTGTGCCAATTGTTCAACTGTATTCCACTCAACGTATTCTCCCGAGGCATGCATTCCATCACCGCTCCCCGAATGCATAATCAAAACCGAGCCTTTTTCAGCAAACGCTCTCGAATCCGTTGCGCCGCCTATATATTCAAATTCTACTTTTTTATTCAGCACCCTCTCTGCCAAACCTTTGTATTCCACAATATATGAATTGTTTTCATCCATAACCACCGGATGTGACGATGTAACAATTTTATATTCCGTTCCATCAACCAGACACGAATGCAATTTTTTCTCCAGTTCCTGAACTGTTGATTTTTCGGTCAGGCGGAAATCAAGCAAAGCCTCACAATAATTTGATATAACATTAGCCACTTCTCCTCCCTCGATTTTAGCAAAATGCACTGTATCAATCCAAGTGTCGGTTGGTTTTGCACTTTCTTTTGAAAAATAAGGATAAATTTTGCGGATATTGTTCAAAACTTGAAGCATCTTTTCATTTGCATCCACGCCGTTCCATGGTGTAGAACCATGTGCTTCAACACCATATGCAATTATCTTTACAAAAACCGGATTTTTACATTTAGCAATAATCTTGGTAACATCACCCGCGACATCAACATCCAACACAATTTTTGATTTAATTTGCGGATACTCTTTCAAAAAAGCATCCAACCCGAAGCTGCCTTTTTCCTCGTCTGTTGATAATAATACGCCAAAATTTAGTGGTAATTTGTTTTCAATTACATATTCCAAAGAATTCAACCCCACAGCTGCAAAAGATTTCATATCAAGTGTGCCTCTGCCAAACACTCGATTCCCTTCTCTTCTGCACTCAAACATTTCATCATTTGCCGGAACAACATCCAGATGTCCGACAACCAATGCGTCAAAATCCAAATCTTGACAGTTTGACAACAATATCACCGGAGCCAAATCCCCATTTCGATAAACAATTTTATTTGCCTTCACTCCCAGCAAATTTTCAACATATTCAAGACAATGATTAATTTCAGTTGTATTTCCAGTTTCGGTGCGAAATCTTATTAAATCCTCGGCAACTTTACGCAAATTCATTTTTTATCTCCTTTTTTTACTTTTTATTCACCATATTGACATATTCTAGCTACAATTATGATAAAAAAAAATTAATAAGGAAAAAATAATGAAAAAACTATACCTCGCTATAATAGCTATGCTCTTAGTTGCCTTTCCTGCAAAGGCTCAGGAAGAAGTAGACGGTGACACCGGACACTCTCTGCCAAGAATGGTTTCACTTCGTTCTAACCTTATTAATGCCCGTTCCGGTCCCGGATCTCGCTATCCCATTGAATGGGTTTATAAACAAAAAAACGCTCCGGTAGAGATTGTTGCCGAGTTTGAGCTCTGGCGCAAAATAAAAGATTGGGAAGGCTCCGAAACTTGGGTACATAAAGCCATGTTGGTGAACAAACGTTGGATAAAAATGACCAAACCCGGAACCTCAAATATATACGCTAAACCACAAAGCGATTCTCGTGTCATCGCCAAAGTAGAAGACCAAGTTATTGGCAAAGTCGAAAAATGTCCTGAGCAAAAAGATTTTTGCCTGATTCGTTTTTCATCTATTGAAGGTTGGGTAAACCGTAGTGATTTTTACGGAATTTATCCAGGAGAAGTTATCAACTAAATTATAGGATAAAGATATGACCACAATTACCGATACAGAGTTTTCCGATATTTACATTACCCCTAACCGTAAGGCATATATTCCTGACAATTGTACTCCGAATGGTCTAGCTTTGTTTGAACCTGATGATTTTATACAATTTTTTGAAAAACTTGAAAGAACTTATGACGGTCAGAATCCCAGCTATTCCGTACTGTATAATGGAATACTTTATCGTGTTGAACGTTCAATGACTATCTACGGATTGCAATATTGCGCCCGCAAAATGCCCCCTGAAGTTCCAGGTTTCGCAACTCTTGGTTTTGTTCCTGAGTTGCGTCAGTATCTGCTATCTTTAAGTAATGCCGCTGGACTAATCTTATGGTCGGGTCCGACCGGTGCCGGTAAAACTACAGCTATATCTTCACTAATGAAAGAATATTTAGCTACTGAAGGTGGTTTTGCTTATACGATTGAAGACCCTTCCGAAATGCCGCTTGATGGTGTTTATAAAGCCACAAACGGTAGCCTAGGTTTATGCAAACAAACACAACCTATTGAAGGCGACTGGGGTAGCAGTTTGAAGTCTGCTCTTCGTTCAAAACCGCGTTTTATTATGGTTGGAGAGATTCGTACTCCCGATACTGCCAGCGAGGTATTACGTGCCTGCACATCAGGCCATTTAGTGCTTTCGAGTATTCACGCCAATAATGTTACTGATGCCATAAACTCTGTCGTTAAATATGCTCGCTCTACCGGCATGACAGAAGAACTGGCATACGACCTGTTTTCTCGTGGTATGTTAGCCGTAATGCACCAAACCCTGATCGGCATAAAAAACAAAATGCCGCAAGTTTCATTTTTGTTTGCTAACCCTGATACAACCCAAGGCGATCAAGTCCGTGCCATCATCAAAACCGGAAAACTTAATTTGGCAACACCTATCGAAACTCAAAAAAGCCGCCTCAAACTTGGTAAAGAGTTGTTTCCAAAATTACGAGTACAGGATTAACCGTTTTCGGCTTTTATCTTGTATATATATTCAATATTATCGGGCTTATCCCATTTCATACTACCACGGATACGCCCGATTTCTTTACCTTCTCGGCTTATCAACACGCTAACCGGTGACGAAAAAATACCCAATGCTGATGCCACAGCTTCTTTTTCATCAAAATAAGCATCTAAATTATCTGCCTCAAATTTATGTAAAAAATTGCGCTGATCAACAAAGCTACCCGCCCATTCACTCTTCGGTGAAATCATAATCACTCTGACACCGTCGTTACGTGTTTTCTCAACAAATTTGCTTAAACTTTTCAGTTCACGAACACATGGTGCACAATATCGGGACCAAAAAATGGCTATAACAAAATCACCTTCAAAATCATTAAGCTTAATTTTGCTACCATTCTCATCAAACAGTTCCTTATTTGGCACATTTCTTGCGCGTGCATAAATATTAGCACGTTCTTTTGCGCAAACCCCTGTTGCAACCAACAATGCAACCGCTGTAATCAATATTTTATTTCTAATCATCATCTTATTAACAACTGCATTTTATTTTTTGTATTTAATCTGATTTTATTATATAACCATTGACATAGAGCATACAACAAAAAGGTAAAAAATATGCAAACAATAACCAAATTATCTTTTATCATTTTATTTTTTGCCGTCATTGCCTGTATGAACGGTTGTGGCAAAATCTCCGCTCCTTCGGTTATTGAAGGCAGTGGATACCCGCATAGCTATCCCCAAGAATAAGGATAAAACAAATGAGTTCCGAAAATAATTTTATTGATGAAATGATACCTTATGTCGAATTTGCCGACAATGCCAATGAGCGAACACCTTGCGTTTTGGTACTGGATTGCTCCGGTTCAATGCGCGGAGAGCCTATAAGACAGCTCAATGCCGGCCTTAAAGCCCTCGAGCGTGAACTCAAAGAAGACATTGACGCCAGTTCTCGTGTTCAACTTTTAATTATCAAAGCTTTTGGTAAAGATGAAACAGAAGTTTCGGCTGATTGGATTGATGCCATGAACTTCAATGCTCCCGAAATGGTTGCCGGTGGATTGACCCCTCTGGGTAAAGCTATGGAGTTAGCTCTTCAAAAAATTGAAGAACAAAAATGTTTATACGACAGTTGCGGTATCACTTCAAAACGCCCTTGGATATTCTTAATCAGTGATGGTGAGCCGACAGATTATGATTGGGAAAGCATCGCTAAAAAATGTTGCTTAGCTCAAAAAAATAAAAAAGTAGTTATTCATGCCGTCGGCACTGAAGATGCTAACCTTGAAAAACTATCTAAATTTTCGCTTAATGCCCCCAAACGCCTTAGTGGATTAAAATTCACGGAATTTTTCCTGTGGCTGAGTCGCAGTGTTTCATGTATTTCAAAAGCCGCTCCCAACACCTCCGACTACCTTGAAGATACTGGAAACTGGGATGAAGAACAACACTAATCATATCAAAGTGCTGTCGGCTTGTGTTACCGGACCTTTGCACAAAATACGAAACTTACCTTGTCAGGATTATTGCCGCCATTCCACCAAAGGTGAAAATTTTGTTGCGGTCATCTCCGACGGTGCAGGCTCGGCAAAATACGGACGTATTGGGGCTAAAACAGTATGCGATACACTGATTGATTTACTTTCAAATGTTCCCTTTGCCGACATCAAAACCTCAATTATAAACTCGATAGAAATCGCCCGTGAAAAGTTATTATTTCACCGCCTGAATTCCCGCAACAACACTAAAGGGCTAATGGCCTTTGCAGCAACATTGGTCGGTGTTGTTTGCTACAAAGATCGTGGAATATTTTTTCATATTGGTGACGGAGCAGCTCTGGCTTTTGTCGGTAACGATTTTTCACATTATATCACCTCAAAACCGGAAAATGGTATTTTTTCTTGCGAAACTTATTTTTATACCATGGATGATTGGCGTGATTGCATCAGGTTCACCACATTTGAAAAAGCTCATACAATCATGATGATGAGCGACGGAGTTACAGGATTTTCTTTTTCATCGGATTATAGCAACATTGAATCTCGTTTTTTATTACCAATAGACCGCTTTTTAACTAAAGAGCCTTTTAAAAAACGTGCTTCACGTGCACTTTATAACACATTGAGTACTCCGCAAGCTCAAAAAATCAATCCTGACGACAAAACATTTCTTTGGGCAAAATTATGACTGAAAATGTTGGTACAGTATACAATGCCGTTTATGGCGACAGTTCATTTGAAAAAATCACCCTCGGCGAGCTTGTTAACAAGGGCGGTGCCGCTGGCAGAATTTTTGAAGTAAAAGAACACCCTAGACTAGTCGCAAAAATATTTCATAGCCTTGCAAAAAGCAGCACCAATCGTGAAAAACTACAAGCCATGTTGCTCAATCGTCCGGCATTTTCTCCCGCGCTCAAAAACGGCAAAGAATTCACCATGGACGATGGCGAAAAATACATCCAAATTGCTTGGCCTGAAGCCCTGCTTGAAAACGAAAACGGGTTTTGTGTCGGCTATCTTATGCCTCGTATTGACTTAAGCCTTGCTGCTTCTCTCGACCATTTTATGCAACGCGCCACACGTCAAAAACTAAAACTTCCCGAAAATTATGAATACAGGATTCGCATCGCCTGCAACTTAAGTTCTATGGTTGCCGCTTTACACGAAAAAGAGCACTATATTGTTGATCTCAAACCCTCTAACGTATACGTATACAAAGAAAGCATGCTGATTTCTATGCTTGATTGCGACGGTTTTTCCATTAAGGGAGAAAAAAATCGTTATCCTGCAGAATATGTCAGTGAAGAATATATTTATCCTGAAGGCATGGATCAAGGATGTGACGAAATGGGAGAAGAGCAAGATAAATTTGCCCTTGCCGTTATTATTTTCAAATTGCTCAATAATGGTATTCACCCTTTCTCAGGTACACCGCGTAAAGCTAGTTCTCCAAACCTTACCATACAAGAAAGGATTGCCCAAAATCATTATGCATATGGCTCATGGGCTGATCTTTATCAAGCTCCTCACCCTTACTCAATCCATGATTATTTTGACAAAGAGACCCTCGAGCTTTTTGACCGTGCATTTGTCCGTGGATTGAAACGCCCATCTGCACAAGAATGGGAACATCATTTACGCAAAATTATTTCTAACCTTCGCCATTGCAAAAAAAACCACAACCATGTTTACTTTTCCGCCAAAGGGTGTGGTCTGTGTATGATGGAAGAAAAATTCAAAGCCAACCTGTGCGACATAAAAAAACAGATTCAAAATCCCAAAACTATTCGTGGCATGACTGTCGATAACCTAATGCCCGAAAAAATTGCTCAAACCAAAAATGAACAAATGAAAAAATTGCGAGCAGTCAATCAAATCAGCATTTGTTTCATCGGACTTTATCTTTTGTTTTGGAGTGTTTTATATTTGATATTAAAACCATTTTCCGAGGAGATTTCCAAGATTGGTATCGGGGCACAATTTATTATTATAACTTTAATAATGTTATCAATTAGATATGGTCTAAAAAAATTCTCTTCGCACATACCTCTACTAAACAACCCGTCAGTTCCGATGGCTTTATTTATTTATCCTCTGCTTTGTCTTATTATTTGCTTATTGGCAATAAATAACATGCCCCTTGAACTTTTTATGCTGACTAAATAATTTTATATACAAAAAGACTATTTAGTGCTATTACTTAAACGTTGCACAGAATTGAAAGGTAAAACTTTGTTAGATTTAAAACCTATTATGATTTCAGGAAAAGAAGTCCTACCCCTTGTTGAAGGAGGAAAGGGAATCAATGCCAGCGACGGTCGCAGCAGCGGCTCTTGGGCACATGAAAATTGTGTTGGCACTTTTTCCGGAGTAAGTCCTGATTTTTATGACGAAAAAGGCAATGTCGTTACTGAAATCTTCACCAACAAAACTCGTGCCGAACGACATCAAGAAATGATTGATATGGCTATAAAAGGCGGTGTTGCTCAAGCTCAGGTTGCTCACGAAATTTCCAACGGCAACGGACGTATTCACATGAACATGTTGTGGGAAATGGCCGATTCGCAAACTGTATTAGAAGGTGTTTTATCTAAAGCCAAGGGTCTTATTAATGGCATCACTTGCGGAGCAGGCATGCCCTACCATTTAGGGGAGCTTGCCACCAAGTTCGGAGTTTATTACTACCCAATTATATCTTCTGCCCGTGCCTTTAATATTTTATGGAAAAGGGCTTACAACCGCTTTACTGAATTTCTCGGCGGTGTTGTATACGAAGACCCATGGCTGGCAGGAGGACACAATGGTCTGTCTAATGCCGAAAACCCTGAACAGCCTGAAACACCATATAACCGTGTAGTTGAACTGCGATGCTTAATGAACAGTTACGGTCTCCAAGCCATTCCGATTATTCTTGCCGGCGGCATCTGGAAACTAAAAGACTGGGAAGACTACATTGACAATCCGGATATTGGAAAAATTGCTTTTCAATTCGGCACCCGTCCGATGATTACCAAAGAAAGTCCTGTCAGCGAAGCCTGGAAAAAAGTTATGCTACAGGTTAAAAAAGGAGACGTAATTTTACAGCGTTTCAGCCCGACCGGATTTTTTTCATCTGCAATCAAAAACACTTTTCTTGAAAAACTGATTGAACGCAAAAACGGAGAAGTTGCATATAATGAAACTGCCGAGGGTAATTTTACCGAACCCTTGGTTATCAATGAGCATAAAACCGTATTTATAAAGTCATGTGACAAAGAAAAAGCCATGAACCAAATTAATGCCGGGTTGACCGAG
>JAEEYV010000010.1 GCA_016288295.1 Alphaproteobacteria bacterium | reverse complement strand
TTTTTTGGCATACTGGTTAGTGATAGCATGATAAAGAGTAGAAGCGGAATAAAGCATAATCATTGTCGCACCAAAAATGGCTGAAGAAACGATGCTCCATGCATTGCCAAAACGTGATGCCATGGCGGTCAGGACGGTTAGGGCAGCAATGCCAAATAGGATACCAAAACCGTGAACTGTGCTACTCCAGATTTCTTCTTTTGTGGTATAAGTTTTTTGCATTTATATCTCCAAGTTTAGCTTTAGCACATTATAATGTTTTGTAAAGTAGGCACTTTGAGGGGGAATAGTTTCTGTCGAGAAACCGTTAAAGTTAGTAGAAAAATAAAAATTGCAGAGTATAATCGGGAATAAATGATTGTTTGAGGGGTTAAGATGTTACTCAGTGAAATTTTGCATGGTGTAGAAACCATTGATGAATATAAACATGATTTGGACGTGCATTCGTTAGAACTTGATTCACGCAACGTATGTGAGGAAGGAATGTTTATTGCCCTGAGCGGAAAAACTCAGGATGGTAAAAAATACATCCCTGCAGCTTTGGCAAATGGTGCAAAGGTTGTGGTTTATGATGGAAAATATGACGGTGCAAAAGGTAATGCGGAGTTTATCTGTCTGCAAGGTGATATGCGCAAAAACATCGCACAAATGGCAGCTAATTTTTATCCGCATATTCCTCCGATGATATCGGCTATTACCGGTACTAATGGCAAAACATCAATTGCGGATTTTACACGTCAGATGATGAAAGTTTTAGGACATAACGCGGCCAGCATCGGTACGGTCGGAGTGGTGGCTGACGGTGTTGAAAATATTGAAACATTGACTACACCGGATAGTATTACTTTACATAAAATTTTAGGCAAGCTAGCGGAAGCGAATGTTGATTATGTGTCAATGGAGGCATCTTCAGTTGGAATCGAGCAGTATCGTATGGATAATTTGCCGATTAAGGTTGCTGGTTTCACCAATTTTACGCAAGACCATTTGGACTATCATCTGACAATGGAAAATTATTTTAGGGCAAAAGAACAGCTGTTTTCACGAATTTTAGTGCCTGGTGGTACGGCGGTTTTGAATGCAGACATTAAAGAGTTTTATGAACTGGAAGATGTTTGTAAAAAACGCGGAATTAAAGTTCTATCATATGGAAAAAGGGGAAAAGATTTAAAGTTGTTGGAACATATTCCACATGCTGATGGGCAAAAATTTAAAATCCAAATTTTGGGCAAAATATATGAGGTGAATTTGCCGTTAATCGGAGCGTTCCAAGCAATGAATGTATTATGCGCCGTCGGTATGGTAGTGGCTTTAAATGGTGGTATGAGTGATAAAATAATTGAATATTTGCCTCATATTAAAGGAGCTTGCGGACGTTTAGATAAAGCCGGAGCTTTACCAAACGGGGCGGCTGTATATGTGGACTATGCTCATACACCTGATGCATTGGAAAATGTTTTGAAAACAATGCGAGTTCATACGGCGAATAATCTTTGGGTTGTATTTGGTTGCGGTGGGGATCGCGATAAACTAAAACGTCCGATTATGGGAGAAATTGCCGAGAAGTTGGCTGATAAAATTGTGGTTACTGATGACAATCCCAGAAGTGAAGATGCAAAGCAGATCAGAAAAGAAATTATTGTCAAATGTCCGAGTGCAGTTGAAATAGGTGATCGTATCAAGGCGATTGAGTATGCTATCGCGCATTTAGAAAAAGGTGATATGCTGGTATTGGCCGGAAAAGGGCATGAAACAGGGCAAAAAATCGGTGAAACGGTTATTCCGATGAATGATATTGATGAAGCAAAGAAAATTTTGAAAAAGTATGATGGTTCTAATTAGGATAATCACTTTGTAAAAAGCGCGGACTTTGTATGGCAAGTTCTTTATCGATACCTTTAAAAAAGAAATTTACTGGTTCTCCTAAAATCTGTGAAATATCCCACAGACGGCTGGCAGAAATACGATTTTGACCACTTTCGTATTTTTGCAATTGTTGGAAAGATACGTGTAGTTCTCGGGCAAGTTGTTGTTGGGAAAGGTTAAGGGTTTTGCGTTTTTGTTTTATGCGGTTGCCGACATAGATATCAATTTGATTTGGACAGCCGTTCGGTTGGCGTCCACGTTGTTTTTGAGTTTTTGATATGGTCATATTTTGTGCCTCTATGTTGTAAGAAAAAAGACCACCAAAAGTGGTCTGGGAGTTCACAAATCATACCATATCAAATGATCTTTCAGCCTTTAAACAAAAGTTATTGGACATACGCTGAAAGCTCCCAGACCAAGGTCTGGGAATATTTATAATCCCATAAAGGACTATTTAACGACGATATTCCAACCGCCGGACATGATATGAGCTTGTGAAGGCTCCGAACCACAATGGTTCTGAATATGCAAGAGCATATTTGTAATTAAGGCTATAACAACATATAATATTTTGCAATAAAAAAATCCCTTATCGTGTTTATGATGAGGGATTTTGCGAGAGATAAATTTATTTCTTTGAAATTTTTCTAACCTTAGGTTTGTCGGTAATGTTTTTGGGGACCGTACTGAGGTAGTGAAACTCATCTAAGGCTGCTGTAACAACGGCTCCGAATAATACTGCTGTCCAAGACAAATACATCCAAATCAAAAAAATCGGAATGATTGCCAAAGCACCGTATAAGGTCGAGTATGTGGTGTTTGACATTACAAAAGAACCGAATCCTAAACGTAAAAACCAGAATAAAATGACGGCAACAAAAGCACCTATCAAGGCATTACGAATAGAAACCTTTTTGTTTGGAACTAACACGTATACTAACATTAATGTAATAATGGTGATCAGCGGTGGTATCATATAACTAAAGAAGAACTGTGTGGTTCCGGCGTTGACATAAACAAATTTTTGTAGGGTATATAGGTATCCACGCATTGAGAAGGCCGTTCCCAAAAGCAATGGTCCGAGGGTGATAACAGTCCAATATAGTGTAATTTTGGTGGCAATGCGGCGTGGTTGTGTAACTTTGAAAATGTAATTGAAACTGTCTTCAATGGTTGATAGTAAAAGAATGGCGGTGATTGCAATACCTGTAACTCCGACGGCACCAAGTTGACCTGATTTACTGACAATTTCTTCCAAATATTGTCGTATTTCTTCTTCAAAGGATGGGGTTAAGTTTTGGAATAAGAAATCGGCAAGTTGACTGCGGACACTGTCAAAAACCGGAAAAGCTGAAAAAATAGCAATACCTATGGCAATGAGGGGAACAAGAGCTATGAGCGAAGTGTAAGCAAGTGATGCTGCTACTCTGAAAACTGAATCAGCTTTGGCACGTTTGATTAAAAATAAAGAGAATCTCTTGAATGTATGTATACCATTTGAAATATTATCCTTAATATCCATGATTGACCTCAAATTTTTTTAAAAAAACAGTTTACAAAAAGGTATAAATCTTATAAATATGCAGACAAGTTTATTTAATATCTTAATTTTACAATAAAAGCAAAGGAAAAATAGATGACCAATAACCAGTTGTTGATGAGTGGCAAAAAAGGTATTGTAATGGGACTGGCCAATGACAAGTCGATTGCTTGGGGAATTGTGCAAGCTCTTAATGCTCAGGGGGCTCGATTGGCAATATCATACCAGAATGATATTTTGCAAAAACGTGTTGAACCGTTGGCTGCTCAGCTGGATAATGAACCTTTGTTAATAAAATGTGATGTTTCTGATTCCGCAAGTGTGGAGGCGTGTTTTAAAGAGTTAGGGGAAAAATGGGGTAAAATCGATTTTGTAGTTCATGCCATCGCTTTTTCGGACAAAAATGAGTTAAAAGGGCGCACGATTGATACCTCGTTGGCTAATTTTACAAACACAATGCATATTTCTTGTTATTCATTTTTGGAAGCTTGTCGCTGTGCCTCTCCGATAATGAATGAAAACGGCTCAATTTTGACTTTAACCTATATGGGATCTGAACGAGTTTTGCCAAACTATAATATTATGGGTGTGGCAAAAGCAGCTCTGGAAGCTTCGGTTCGTGCCGCAGCCGTTGATATGGGCGCACAAGGTGTCAGGGTAAATGCTATTTCTGCTGGACCGATTAAGACATTGGCTGCCTCCGGTATCGGTGATTTTCGTAAGATTTTGCATTGGAACGAATTAAATGCGCCATTGCGCCGCAATGTAAGTCAAGATGAAGTCGGAAATATGGCTTTGGCTCTCTTGTCTGATTTGGGGTCAGCCGTAAGTGGAGAGGTTTTGCATGTTGACTGTGGTTACCATATTGTGGGTATGATTAATTTAGAAAATGCTCAAGAATGTGGAAAAATGCTCGTTGAAGGTTAAAAACAGGCTTGAGTTTTTAAACAAATATCTTATTATGAGCCATTGAAATTCAATGGCTCTGTTTTTTAGAAAGAGGGATTAATAATGACAATAGATACACAAACCGTCAGAAAAATAGCTTTTTTATCGCATTTGAAAATTGAAGACGATAAAATTGCCGAAACCGAGCAAGAGTTTAATAAAATATTGGATTGGGTCGGACAGTTAAATGAAGTCGATACTTCTGATGTAAGACCTTTGTCGGCGGTTAATGATACAGAGTTGGTTTGTCGTAAAGATGAAGTGATAGAAGGTAATCAGGCGGATAAAATCTTAAAAAATGCTCCGCAGGAAGAGTATGATTATTTTGTGGTGCCGAAAGTTGTGGAGTAAAAATAATGACCGATATAACCAAACTTACAATTGCAGAAAGCTTGGATGGCTTGAAAAATAAGCAATTTAGCGCTACTGATTTGACAAAGGCTTATTTGCAAGCGATGGAGGATAATCGCAGTTTAAATGCTTATGTTCTGGAAACACCGGAAATGGCATTAAAGCAAGCAACCGAAGCTGAAAAACACTATGCAAGCGGTACCAACAGGGCTTTGGAAGGAATTCCGCTCGGAATTAAGGATTTGTTCTGTACCAAGGATGTACGTACCACGGCTTGTTCGCATATATTAGATAATTTTATTCCTCAATATGAATCAACGGTTACTGCAAATTTGTTTAATGATGGTGCGGTCTGCTTGGGTAAGCTGAATTTGGACGAGTTTGCAATGGGAAGCAGTACCGAAAACAGTTTCTTCGGCCCTACAATCAACCCGTGGCAACGTGAGCGTAAGTTGGTGCCCGGCGGATCATCAGGTGGTTCATCGGCTGCCGTTGCAGCAAATATTTGTGCGGCAGCTACCGGTACAGATACAGGAGGATCTATACGTCAACCGGCCGCTTTTTGTGGCGTTACGGGAATTAAACCGACATATGGACGTTGTTCTCGCTATGGGGTTATAGCTTTTGCCTCATCGCTTGATCAACCGGGACCGATTGCAAAAGATGTTAAAGATTGTGCAATATTGCTGAAATCTATGGCCGGGTATGATGTAAAAGATGCAACTTCAATCAATAAAGAAGTGCCTGATTTTGTTGCAGTATTGGGACAAAGCATTAAAGGATTAAGAATCGGCGTGCCTGCTGAATATCGTCCGCAAGGTTTAAATGAAGAAATGGCCGGCTATTGGGATAAAGGGATTGAAATGTTACGTCAGGCCGGGGCAGAGATAGTGAATATATCTTTACCGCATACCAAATATGCTTTGCCGATTTATTACATTATTGCACCGGCGGAGGTATCGTCAAATTTGGCACGCTATGACGGAGTACGTTATGGTTTGCGGGTTGATGGTAATAGTTTGGATGAGATGTATATTAATACTCGCAGTGCCGGTTTCGGTAAAGAAGTTAAACGCCGAATTATGATTGGTACTTATGTGCTGTCAGCAGGGTATTATGATGCTTATTACCGCAAGGCGCAAAAAATTCGTCGTTTGATTCGTAATGATTTTCTGGAAGCTTTTAAGCAGTGTGATGTAATTTTAACTCCGACTACTCCGACGGTGGCTTTCCCAATCGGTGATAAGTCGATGTTGGAGAATCCGATTAATATGTGGTTGAATGATGTATTTACGGTTTCGGTAAACTTGGCGGGTCTACCGGCAATGAGCCTGCCAATCGGATTGTCGGCTGACGGCTTACCTCTGGGATTGCAGTTGATAGGGCGCGCTTTTGACGAAGAAACAATTTTCAAAACAGCGGCAGTATTGGAAAAAGAAGCAAAATTTGAAAGGCTGAAATAATGATATTGGAAGGCAAAACGGGAAAGTGGGAAATAATCTGCGGCTTAGAAATACATTGCCAGATAATTTCTAAATCAAAAATTTTCAGTACTGCATCTGCCAAATTCGGAGCCGATGCTAATCAAAATGTTTCGTTTGTGGATGCCGGAATGCCGGGAATGTTGCCGACTTTGAATGAAGAGTGTGTGCGACAGGCGGTCAAAACCGGTTTGGGATTGCGTGCGGTTATAAATAAATATTCGGAATTTTCACGTAAGAATTATTTTTATGCTGATTTGCCACAGGGATATCAGATTACGCAGTTTGTACACCCGATTGTCGGAGAAGGCGTAGTTACAATTGATTTGGATGATGGAAGTACCAAGGATATAAGAATAGAACGTTTGCATATTGAGCAAGATGCTGCCAAATCAATTCATGATATGTCGCCAAACAAGAGTTTTATTGATCTGAATCGGTGTGGTGTGGGGTTGATGGAAATTGTAACCAAGCCTGATTTTCGCTCGCCGGAAGAGGCCGGTGCATTTTTGAAAAAACTGCGTTCAATTGTGCGCTATTTGGGCACTTGTGATGGTAATATGAATGAAGGTTCAATGCGTTGTGATGCCAGTATTTCGATCCGTCCTTTAGGCGAAACTGAACTTCGTCCGCGTGCTGAAATTAAAAATGTAAATTCCGTAAAATTTGCGATGCAGGCAATAGAGTTTGAGGCTAAGCGTCAGTTGGAAGTTTATGAAAGCGGTGGTCAAATCGAGCAGGAAACCCGCCAGTTTGATGCATCTACAGGTACGACAAAATTTATGCGCAAAAAAGAGTTTGCTAATGATTATCGTTATTTTCCGGAACCGGATTTGCCACCATTAGTATTGAGCGATGAGTTTATTGATGAGATTAAAAGAAATCTGCCGGAATTGCCGGATGCAAAAAAGGCACGTTTTATGGAAACAATGGGACTAACAAAATACGACGCTACAATTATTTGTGAAAATAAAGAAGTTGCTGAATTTTTTGAAAAGGCTGCAAAAGGGCATGATGGTAAAAAAGTGGCAAATTGGTTGATGGGCGACTTTTTTGCAATGCTTAATCGTAAAAATCTGACGATTGATAATTCTCCGATTTCGGCAGAAAATCTCGGTAAATTGGTTGAGCTGATTGAAACCAACGTTATTTCAGGAAAAGTAGCAAAAGATGTGTTTGAAATTATGGCTGAAACCGGCGATAATCCGGAAAAGATTGTGGAAGAGAAAGGTTTGAAGCAAGTTACAGACACTGTAGCAATTGAGGCAATTGTTGATGCAGTGATTGCCAATAATCCGGAAAATGTTGCTGCATATCGCAACGGAAAAGTAAATCTACGCGGTTGGTTTGTCGGGCAGGTTTTGAAAGAATCTAAAGGAAAAGCAAATCCTCAGATCGTAAACGAATTGTTGAATAAGAAACTGTAAGGTTTTGAGTTTAAAGAAAAAAAGAGTGGCAAGTTTGCCACTCTTTTTTTGTTAGTAACTGCGGGCGTAAATAACGTCCATGGTTGCAGGTTTGCCGGTCAACAAACACTCGCCAGTTGTATTGCTTTGATCGAACGGAATGCAACGAATAGTAATTTTCATTGATTTCAAAATTTCTTCAGTTGCAGCATCGCCACACCATTTTCCGCGAACAAAAGCAACTTTGCCTTGTTGTCCGTCAGCAATCCATTGATTGCTGTTGGCAAAATAGGCCGCAAATTGTTCCTTAGTGGTAATATCGGTGCGGATATTATTTTCTAATCTTGTTTTGGCATTTTTAAACATCTGTTTTTGAATTTTTTGCATACGTTCCTCAATACCGGCAACAAAATCATTTATTCCAACAATTTCTTTACCTTCGGGAGTATTGATTTTCAGTCTTTCGCGAATCATCAGATTGTTACCATCGACATCTCGCGGACCAACCTCCACAATAATGGGCGCACCTTTTTTGCTCCATTCCCAAAACTTATCTACAGGTTTTTTATCACGGTTATCAATTTTTATTCTTATTTTGTTACCGAGAGGCATTTGAGTTTTTAACATGTTCTTCAAATTATCAATATAAGCATTAACTCTTTCGCTATCTGATTCATTTTTGATCAGTGGTATTATTACGACTTGATATGGCGCAACCGCAGGAGGAACGACCATTCCCTCGTCGTCGGCATGAGTCATGATCAGACCTCCAATAAGACGGGTTGAGACTCCCCAAGAAGTTGTGTAAGCATATTCAGGCTGGTTATTTTTGTTAACGAAAGTAATGTTGGCTGATTTGGCAAAGTTTTGCCCCAAAAAATGTGAGGTTCCGGCTTGTAATGCTTTACCGTCCTGCATCATAGCTTCAATACAATAGGTGTCAATGGCACCAGGGAATTTTTCGTGTTCAGGTTTGCGTCCCACTAAAACCGGCATTGCCAGATAATTTTCAGCAACCTGACGGTAAACCTCAAGCATTTTTAGTGTTTCTTCTTCAGCTTCTTTGGCAGTTGAGTGAGCGGTATGTCCCTCTTGCCATAAAAACTCGCGGGTGCGAAGGAACAAGCGCGGGCGCATTTCCCAACGGACAACATTGGCCCATTGGTTGACCAAGACCGGTAAATCTCTGTATGATTTAATCCATTTTGAAAAACTATCAGCAATAATGGTTTCTGAAGTAGGACGTACAATCAAAGGTTCTTCCAAAGGTGATGCCGGGACAAGTTTTCCGCCTTTACTTTCAAGTTTGGAGTGAGTTACGACGGCCATTTCCTTGGCAAAACCTTCAACATGGTCAGCCTCTTTTTGAAAAAATGAAAGAGGAATAAACATCGGAAAGTAGTAGTTTTCGTGGTCTGTTTCTTTGAATTTTTCATCAAATATATCACGGATACGCTCCCACATCCCATATCCCCAAGATTTGATGACCATGCAGCCAGGAGAAGCCGAGTTTTCAGCCATTTCTGATTCTGCAATTACGTTCTGGTACCATTCAGGGTAGTTGTCTTTTCTTAAATTTTTTAGTGTCATAGTTTATTCCTTTTTTTCATAACGTAACGAAAAGTCCGCAATCCCAATATTGCAGACGCGGACTTTAAGTTATCATTATCTTAACAATAAGTCTACTATAAAATGTCGTCAATTTCCTTAAATACTTTTCTTTGTTTGTGGGCGGATTTGTCGTTAGACAAAAAACTTTTGCGAGCCGCCATGTTCTTTTTTAGTTGTTCGTTTGTGGCTTTAGCCTGTGCTTCGGCAAGAGCTTTGTTGGCATCGGCTTGAGATTTTAGAATATTTTTTTGTTCGTCGGTAAAAGACGAGTGGTTAATTTTGGAAATTGCTTCATCATAATCTTCTTGTATTTCTGTCATTTCTTTGTGTAACCATTTGTTTTTCTTATAATCTTCGGCGTTGGCGATAGATGCGATGGCGAGAATCGCGGTAATAACGGCAAAATATGTAATTTTGTTCATGGTATTTTCCTTTTGTTGTTAAAATATTGAGGTGACAGATTAAAAATAATGTTTATCAGTGTGATGTCAAGGTCTTTAAAAATAACTTGAAAGTTTGTTAAAAAAGGAATAGTCTTTAAAAGCTACGAAAATTTACGTGGCATCGTATTAACCTGTTTGTAAGAAGGATTAAGATTATGGCAGCAGGAACAGTAAAATGGTTTAATAAAAGAAAAGGGTATGGTTTTATTACCCCTGATGAAGGTGAAAAAGATGTGTTCGTTCACATTACAGCAGTAAAAGAAGCTGGTTTGCGTACGTTGAACGAAGGCGATAAGGTCAGCTATGAAATTATGACCGAACGCGACAGAACTGTTGCAGGTAACATCAAGCTGCTGTAATCATAGTTATTGTTTTTGTAAAAACCGACGATTAATTTCGTCGGTTTTTTTGTTTGTTAAGATTTTGTTGAATAAATTTGGTTATTATGCTAGTAATTGTGAAAATGTTTTGAATGTAGGAAAGGTAATTATGGCAAGTTCAGAAATTTATGATCGTTTGGTGCCTATGGTGATCGAACAAACTCCTCAAGGAGAAAGGTCTTTTGATATTTTTTCACGTTTGTTAAAGGAACGTATTATTTTTGTTACCGGACAGGTGGAAGATGAGATGGCTTCGCTTGTGTGTGCACAGCTATTGTTTTTGGAGGCGGAAGATCCGGAGAAAGATATTTATATGTACATAAATTCACCGGGCGGGGTAATTACTTCAGGAATGGCTATTTATGATACCATGCTTTATGTCAGCTGTGATATTAATACTTTGTGTATAGGTCAGGCCTGCTCTATGGGATCATTTTTATTGGCAGGAGGAACCAAGGGAAAAAGATTTTCATTGCCCAACTCGCAAATAATGATTCATCAACCATCAGGTGGAGCGCAAGGAAAAGCCTCGGATATTGAAATTCAGGCAAAATTGATTTTGGATATGCGTCGTCGTTTGAACCAAATTTATGCACAAAATACCGGGCAAAAATTGTCGGTAATTGAAAAAGCTATGGATAGAGATAATTTTATGACGCCTGAAGAGGCTTTGAAATTTGGTTTGATTGATCAAATTGTTACTAACCGCAAAGAAGTAGGAAAATAATATGAGTGAAGAGAATAAAGATCAATTGTGCTGCTCCTTTTGCGGCAAAAGTCAGTCAGAAGTAAAAAAACTGGTTGCTGGACGCGGAGTTTATATCTGCGATGAATGTATTCAGGTGTGTATCAGTATTGTTACTGACGAAATGAATGAGATTGAAAAGGAAAATAAACCTCATATTGAAGGATGTGAACATGGAGAATTGCCTACACCTTCAAAAATAAAGAGTTTTCTTGATGAATATGTTATTGGTCAAGAGTTGGCAAAAAAAGTTTTGTCGGTCGCAGTATATAACCATTATAAGCGTTTGAACTGTAAAGAACATAACAGCGATGTCGAAGTTTCTAAGTCAAATGTGATTTTGTTGGGACCGACTGGCAGCGGAAAAACGCTTTTGGCTCAGACATTGGCAAAAATTTTAGATGTTCCGTTTGCAATATCAGATGCTACAACTTTGACAGAAGCCGGATATGTAGGTGAGGATGTTGAAAATATTATTTTGAAGCTGGTACAGGCGGCTGATTATGATATTGAAAAGGCACAGCGTGGTATTGTTTATATTGATGAAATTGATAAGATTAACCGCAAAGGAGATGGTCCTTCAATTACTCGTGATGTGTCGGGTGAAGGAGTACAGCAGGCTTTGCTGAAGATTATTGAGGGAACTGTTGCTAATGTTCCGCCACAAGGAGGACGTAAACATCCGCAACAGGAATTTTTGCATGTTGATACATCGAATATCTTGTTTATTTGCGGTGGTGCTTTTGCCGGAATTGAAAAGATTATTAATAAACGCAGTCAAAAGACCTCTATAGGCTTTGGAGCAAAAGTCGCCAGCAAAGAAGATAAAAGTGTCGGAGAGACCATGAAACAGATTCAGCCCGAAGATTTGTTGAAATACGGACTAATTCCGGAATTTATAGGTCGTTTGCCGATTATTGCAACGCTTGATGATTTGGATGAAAAAGCATTGGTAAAAATTTTGACTGAACCCAAAAATGCCCTTGTTAAACAATATGTAGAATTGTTTAAGATGGAAAATGTTAAGCTAAATATTACGGATGATGCTTTAACGGCAATTGCTCAAAAGGCAATTGAGCGTAAGAGCGGAGCTCGTGGTTTGAGGGCAATTATGGAAGAAAAATTGTTGGAATTGATGTATAATATTCCTGATAAAAAAGAAGTTGCTGAAATTGTAATCGATGCTGATGTCATAAACGGTAATAAGGAGCCGATTTTGATTTTTAATCAGGATACTAAGGCTGTAGGTGCAGAGTAGGGAGACAGCTGTAAAATGATTGAAGTTGTTAATTTGAGCAAAAAATTCGGTGATTTTACAGCTCTTGATAATATTAATTTTAACGCTAGAGAAGGGGAAATTATAACTCTTCTCGGACCAAATGGAGCCGGAAAATCAACTCTGATGAGGTGTCTTTGCGGTTTTTACTTGCCGGATGGCGGAAGTGTTAAAATTAATGGTCAAAATGTGCAAGAAAATTTGTCTGAGATACTCAAAACATTAGGATATATGCCTGAAAATACTCCATTGTATCCGGAAATGACGGTTTTTGAATATATGCGCTTTATATCCGGTGTTTATAAAATGAGGCCGGATGAATTTAAAACAAGCCTGGAAGAAATGGTTAAACAGCTTGATTTGTCGTCTGTTTTGGGGCAAAAAATAGCGACTTTGTCAAAGGGATATAAAAGACGTGTCGGAGTGGCTGCGGTTATGTTGCATAAGCCCTCTTTTTTGATTTTAGATGAACCGACTGAGGGCTTGGATCCAAATCAAAAGATTGCACTTAGAAATTATTTAAAAGGGTACGCTAAACATGCGTTAGTTCTGATTTCAACACATTTGTTGGAAGAAGCTGAAGCTCTGTCGTCAAGGATTTTGTTGTTAAACCACGGGCGGCTGATTGAAGATACGAATGTTCAAAAATTTAAGCAAAAAGCTCCAGACGAAAGTCTGGCAGAGCTGTTTTACAATCTTACAAATGATGACGAGGGCAAAAATGGAAACCAGTCTGTATAAAAGAGATTTGATGAGTTTTTTTTATAGCAACTCAGTATATGCGGTGTTTGGAGTTTATGCGTTATTGTCAATGATTATGACGTTCTTTTGGGGAATGTATTTTGTTGATGATAATTTGGCGATGATGTCCTTTTTTATCTATCAACCACAAATATTGGCAATGATTATTCCGGCAATTACGATGCGTTGTTGGGCCGAAGAAAAAAAGAGCGGAACAATCGAGAATTTGCTGACTTTTCCAATAACCAGTTGGAATTTGGTTTTTTCTAAATTTTTAGCGATGTTTACAATAGCTGTAATGATGTTGCTTTTTTCTGTGCCTTTATTGCTAACGACGACAATTTATGTGCCGCTTGACTGGGGTAATATTTTGAGTGCTTATATAGGGCTTGTGTCGGTTATTGGGGCTTTGACGGCCGTCGGTTGTTTATTTTCAGCTTTGGTTAGTATTCCGGCGGTAGCCTATTTGAGCGGATTATTGGTCGGTGTTCTGTGGGTTAATTTGAAATGGGGGTATTGGGTTACCAGATGGTGGAAAAATATGCCGTTTTATTTTGACGGAGTATTGAATTTTGATGATAACTATCAAAATTTTTGTAATGGGCAGTTTAATCCGGCTGGGATAATTTACTTTGTAAGCGTCGCTGTTTTGTTATTGTTTTTTAATTGGTTGGTGGTTGCCAGTTGGAGGACAAAATAATGAAGAAAATAGCAATTGTTTTTGCGGCTTTGGTTGCGTGGATTGCAGTTAATTTATGTTGCGGTCGGATTTTGGGCGGCTTTAACTGGGATATTACAAATAACAAACAATATACGTTAGATAAGGTATCAAAAGAGATTGTGCAGAATTTGCAAGAGCCAATTATTTTCAGGATTTATGTGTCAGATAATTTAAAACCGTTTGATCGAGAACATTATAATTATGTCGGTCATGTAACAAATTTGTTGAGTCAATATCAAAGACTGAATTCAAAAAAAATCGGTATGGAAATTGTGAGGGTTAAGCCATATAGTAATGAAGCACAGTTGGCGGAAGAAATCGGAATAAAGGCAATTCCGTTTAATGATGAATATGCTTATGCCGGTTTGCAAGTGATAGGGATGGAAAAACAAAGAATTATCAGTGAGCTAGTTCCAGGTCGAGAGATTTATTTTGAAAATGATATTAATCGCATTTTGATTGATTTTCAGAATGAAGATAAGCCGATTGTGGGTATTGTTTCAAGTGAAATGCCAATTTTTGAAAATACTGAAAAGAATAAAGTTTGGTCTTTAATTGATGAATTGAGTGAAGACTATAAATTTATGCGAGTTATGGAAAATGCCGTATATATTCCGCAAGATGTAAAAGTCCTGATAGTACTTAATCCCAAAGAATTGTCATCAACTTTTTTGTATGCTTTGGATCAATATTTGATGTATGGCGGAAAGGTAATTGTTTTTGTTGACCCGTATTCGGAAGTAGAACAATTTTATAAGGGATATCCTCCGCGTATTAAAAACAATATACAATCACTGTTGCGTCAGTGGGGAATTGTTTATGATTATCAGAAGGTTGTAGGGAGTTTTGCAAAAGCTTTGCAAGTTGATGGAGAAGTTAGGTATCCTTTATGGTTTTTTGTTGAAAATAATGCAAAACAAAAATTGCATTTCAGATCGGCAGGAGTTTTGGAAATTGAACCTAATAGCGGTAACGATATCAAGTATGATATCTTAGTTAAATCTCCTGATGATTCCGGAGTTATTAGGGCGGAAGAGTTAAGATATACCCCTAAGAAGAATATCATTGAAATTTTTCAAGGAGGAAGCCAGGCTTACAATTTAGTAATAAAAGCAACCGGAAAATTTTTATCAAGTTATACTCATGGTCTTTATGATGGAACTAAGTACGAGAGTGAAATACCTCCTTTTGCACCGGTAGCTACCGATGATTCTGCACTAGTCGTTGTTGCTGATTCCGATTTTGTATCAGATGATACGTGGGTTTTGGAAAGTGATATAAAAAATCCGATTTATGGCTCGGTGCCATATGCCGATAATGCTGAATTTGTGATATCATTGATTAACGGTTTGCTGAAAGATGATGCAAAAATCGGGTCTGTTGCTGATTTGAAGCATAAAAACAGTAGAAGTATTGCTGAGGCGGTATCTGAACCGATGTTGGCAGTATATGCAAAAAGACAGAGTGAACTAAAGACTAAATATAATTTGTTGCAAGAACAGTTACGTGAGAAAAAGGTTTTGGTAAAAATCGTTGCAGGAAAACAAAAATTGGAGCTTCAAAAAGAAATTGATGATTTGGATCGTGCCGCGCAAAAAGTATTGAATGAGTTGAAACGTGCAAGCAATGAGTTTGGAAATGTAACTGAGGCAAAGCTTAATAGGTTATTGTGGAGTAATATTGTTATTTGTCCGGTGTTGATTCTGCTGTTGATTATGGTATTGGTAAAGTGGCAGAGAAAATCTAGTCTACGGAGATTATGATGAATAAAAAAATCGTTGTTATAATAATATTTTTATTAATAATTACGGTTGCTGCAATTGTGGCATTTTTATCGGTTCCATCTTTTTATAATCAAGAAATCAAGTTGCCCCAATATATCTCTAAAGTCGAAAAAATTACTATTAATAACGGCATGACAATAGAGCGTAAGATGGGAAGTTGGTGTAGTAAAGAAGATGATTGCTATCCTGTGAATACGGATGTGGTTGATGCATTAATTGAAAACTTACGTCGAGCGGCGTTGTATGCAGAGAAGTATGTTGGTGAGCATGAGGAAAAAGATGAAATAGATTTGGTTGATGAAGAAGGAAATGTATTGAAACTCAGCTTTAATGAAATTAATGGGCATACATCAGAGATTGTGGCTTTGAACAACGGTCAAAAAACGTTGTTAAAGGGAGATTTTGCTATTCCGGCACAGCCGTATCAGTGGTTTGAGCAGCCGCTATTAAAACTTAATAATTCTGATATTGAAGAAATCAGTGGTGTTGAACCAGGAGATTTTAGTTTTGATGACTTATTGTTCTATCAGGCGACCAAAAATAATGATTTTGCAGAATGGATGACACGACAGATAAATGTTGTTCTTAAAAATGGCTTGACCATCAAATTGATCGTTTATACCAGAGGGCATAGTTATTGGGTTTCACTTAATCTTGGGACAACTGTAATGCCGACGAAAGATGCTGACGAGTTTGTAAAAAATAACGGTTTCCTGTATGACGGATGGTTTTTTGAATTGCCTCAGCCTGTGGGAAACCGGTTATTTGGTACTATTGATGAGAACGATTATATTCCTCGTTAGCTCTCTCTTCTGCTTCCATATCTTCTGCAGTGGTATAATCTGCTAAACTTTCTCCATAAAAACGTTGTAGTCTGCGTAAGATTTCGTCGTTCATCTTCATTATGCATTCTTTTTTTCCCCATTCGATATTTTTATAGAAGTTCATCATTCCAATAGAGTACATTGAGCAAAAACGGTCCCGAAAGGCATTATATTGATCCATCATATCTTTGATATTGCCACCGGTAGGAGAAGTGCTATTATTCCATTTTTGAAATTGTTCTTGTTTGAGCAATTCGGTAAAGAAAAAGTCCATACCAGATTCCTGGCGCCGAATTTCCTGATTAAGACATCTAATATAAGCAAAAGGACTTTCACCTACTATATTAAACAAACAATCATTATACTTGATTTGTTCAAAATCATAGTCGGCCTGGTACGTTGATCCTTCTTGTGGGCGATCAAAAGATTGGGCATAAGCATTGCAGGCGCAAATAGTCGCGATGGTAACTGATGTAAGTAATTTTTTCAACATAGCGTTTTCTCCCTATAACACTCATTATAGTTTACGCCAAGGAAGTAAAAAATCAATTAAATTTGAGAAGCATCTTGATAATACATTTTGTGTAAACTATATTAAATACATAAAATGTATTTTAAGAGGCGGCGATGACAAATGAGAAAATGAAAGAAAAAGCCGATGAGCTTTGGTATTTCTTTGAGCAGAATTTGTTTAAGAATGACGGAATTTACTCCTATAATACAAATTTGGTATTTGCATTTGCGGACTATGTTGATGGTTTGAGTGATGATGATTTGGGAGATTTTTTGGAAGATTTTGATGAACAAACAATAAAAAAATTCCGCAGTATAATTAACGGCGGAATTGAGAAGTGGTTAAATGATTTTTCTAAAACATTTATGATTATGTAGCTTATTTTACAAGTTCGGCAAATTGATCTTCGGTCAGGACAGATATATTGAGTTCGGCGGCTTTTTGCGCTTTGCTTCCGGCGTCGGCTCCGATAATTACAAAGTCGGTATTTTTAGAGACAGAGCCGGCGACTTTTGCGCCCATGCTTAGGGCCTTGGCTTTGGCTTCGGCTCTGGTCATAGAGGTCAACGTGCCGGTAAAGACAACAGTTTTGCCGGATAGCGGTGAGTCATAGTTGGCGTTGTCAACAAAGTCTTCAACTGTAATGTGTTTGAGCAATTGTTCAATGGTGTCAAGGTTGTGTTGTTCTTGAAAAAACTCAACCATGTCTTTAGCCATAGCTGCGCCGATGCCGTCAATGGCAAGCAGTTTTTCGGTTTGTTTGTTCATCATATCTTGAGCAAAATGCGACCATGAACCGAAGTTTTGTGCAATCAGGCGAGCTGTAGCAGCTCCGACTTGACGAATGCCTAAAGCATAAATAAAGCGTGGCAATGAAATAGTGCGGCGAGAGTTGATTGCGCTAAAAAGGTTGTCAACGGATTTTTTGCCCCAGCCTTCACGGCGTTCAAGATGTAAGCCCTGATGCTGGCTGAAAAGGTCATCTTGAGAGCCGGAATTGCGCTCTTGCAATGTAAAAATATCGACCGGAGTTTTGATAATGCCTTCATTGTAAAAATCTTCAATTATTTTGGAGCCAAGTCCGTCGATGTCCATTGCTTCACGAGAAACAAAATGTTTTAAGCGCTCAATAGCTTGAGCCGGGCAGGTGAGACCGCCGGTGCAACGACGAACGGCTTCATCTTCTTCACGGATAGCGTGAGCTCCGCATTGCGGGCAAGTGTGCGGAAAAACAAATTCAACACTGTCAGATGGGCGTTTTTCAAAGATAACACCGACTACTTGAGGAATAACATCACCGGCACGTTGAATAATTACGCTGTCACCAATGCGAATGTCTTTGCGTTTGATTTCGTCTTCGTTATGCAGAGTTGCGTGTGATACAATAACACCGCCGACATTTACGGGTTCGAGATCGGCAACCGGGGTAAGAGCACCGGTGCGCCCGACTTGAATGCGAATGTTATTGATGGTGGTAATGGCCTGTTCGGCGGGGAATTTGTGAGCAATTGCCCAACGTGGTGTGCGGGTCAAAAAGCCGAGACGTTCCTGCAAAACCGTATCGTTAACTTTGTAAACTACACCGTCAATATCATAAGGTAAAGAGGCGCGAATCTGCATCAGGTTGTTGAAAAAGGTTTCAATATCCTGAATAGAATGGCACAAACAGTTGTTAGGGTTGGTCGGAAAACCCCATTGTTGCAGATGTTTGAAAAAGTCGATTTGAGAAGTCCAAAAACGGTCGGATACTTCGCCCCAGGTATAAGCAAATAAACTTAAGTTGCGTTCTTTGGTAATGTTGGGATCAAGCTGACGCAATGATCCGGCAGCGGCGTTACGTGGGTTGGCAAAAATTTTTTTGCCTTCGGCTTCGTTTTTTTGGTTGAGAGCAAAAAAGTCGGCTTTAGACATATAAACTTCACCGCGGATTTCCAAAACATCAGGAACGTCACCATTAATCCTTTGCGGAAGCTGTTTAATGGTGCGCAGGTTGGCGGTAATGTCTTCACCGGTTTTGCCGTCACCACGGGTTGCGCCCTGAACAAATATGCCTTTTTCGTAACGAGCGGTAAAAGACAGACCATCAATTTTGGGCTCACACATAAAATCAATATTGCCGCTTTGGTTGAGAAAACGTTTTACGCCGGCGACAAAGTCTTCAACTTCGGTAATGGAGAAGACATCTCCCAATGAAAGCATGGGAAAACGGTGCGGAATTTTACCAAAGCCGCTTTGTAAAGGTGCGCCGACTTTGCGGGAGGGGCTGTCGGGGCGGATTAAGTGAGGAAAAGCGGCCTCAAGCTCGATATTACGTTGTTTTAATTCATCGTATTGTGCATCGGTCAGGTAAGGCTCATCGTTTTGATAATAAGCGATGTCAGCCTTGGCCATTTCGTGCGCAATGTGCTCAAGTTCAAGTTTGGCTTGTTCTTCGGTTATGTTTGAAATATCCGCCATAATGCTTCCTTTGTTGTCAGATGCTATGAATATATAACCTATGCTTGTAAAAATCTATTTTAACTTTTGTTTTGCACAATTGAGAAGTATAAGAGCTTGTAAAACCGGATTTTATCCACAAATAGTTGTAAAATTGTTGCAATTCGTGTCATTTTGTGATATATAAAATTTTCATAATGGAACAAGTAGGTAAAGTCCTGTCGAGGTGTCGGCAGGACTTTTTTGTATTTCATTATGTTTGAGTTTAACGGGGCTGTCAGATGACAGCCTTTTTTTATGAAAGGAAAAGAGATGAATTTTTATCAAGAATACAAATCTCCGT
>JAEEYV010000009.1 GCA_016288295.1 Alphaproteobacteria bacterium | reverse complement strand
TAACGATTTTGTGTATGAGGACGATTTCAAGGATCCTATGGCCAAATATAAAGAGATAACCAGCCAAACCACAAAATCCAACCCTGAAACGATGGGGCGTTATCACACAAACTGGCTGAATATGATGTATCCGCGCCTGCGCTTGGCCTCTAACTTGCTCCGAGATGATGGTGTAATTTTTATCAGTATTGACGATAATGAAATCACGAATCTACGCCGTATCTGTGACGAAGTGTTCGGAGAAGAAAATTTTATTGCGCAGTTTATTGTCGCTTCTAATTCCACAAAAAATAATTCTAAGTATGTTTCTGTTTCTCACGAATATGTTTTGTGCTATTGCAAAAATATATATTCACTTGGCGATGAATGGAAAGTCAAAAAGAACAATGTTGATGAATACTACAATAGAGCCATGCAACTTGTTAAAAGAAACCTATCCGAAGAAGAAATACATAATGAATTGTTAGAATTGGTAAAATATCCGCGTTTTTATGACCTAGATCACTACACCTATGCGGATAAAAGAGGAATATATCAAACAGATAATCCCGGAGGAGTAACTAATGGAAATATGGTGACTGAAGTTGTCCATCCTGTGACCGGGAAACTCTGTGCTAAACCTGTTGGCGGCTGGAGATATAAAGACGAAGAGATTAAAAGACTAGAAAAAGAAGGATTGTTAGCATTTGGCAAGGATGAAACGATTGTTCCACGTCCAAAACGCTATTTGGGCGACTACATTTACCAAGTTCCCAAATCAACTCTTTTCTTTGACTCTCAATCATCTACAAAATGGTTAAAAGCTAATAATTTGCCTTTTGATTTTGCCAAGGCGGTTGAATTTATCAAATACTTGTTATCAACATCTTCAAAGAATGATGACATCGTTCTTGACTTCTTCTCTGGATCTGCCACCACCGCTCATGCAGTTATGCAACTCAACGCAGAAGATGGTGGTAAACGTCAATTTATTATGGTGCAGTTACCTGAATTAACGGACGAAAAGTCAGAAGCTTTCAAAGCCGGATACAAAAACATTTGCGAAATCGGTAAAGAACGTATCCGCCGTGCCGGTGCAAAAATCAAAGAGCAAAACGCCGATGTGGATGTTGGCTTTAAGGTTTTGAAGCTTGATACGTCAAACCTCGTTAAATGGGACGATACACCGTTGGAAAGCTCCGAGACAGATATTTTGAAAGAACGCTTTGATACCATGATCAAGAGCCTTAAAATTGACCGCAACGAATTAGATGTGGTTTATGAAGTTATGTTGAAGCTTGGCATTCCGGCGACTTATAAGGTTACAGAAAACAATCTGAACGGCCGCAAAGTTTATTCCATCGGCGAAGAAGGCTTGGTCCTTGTTTGCCTGGACGGTTCAAACGGTGGTATCACACCGGAAGACGTAACCGCGATGTGCGAATTATCGCCGGCTAAAATTGTAGCGGCAGAAGAAGCATTCAAAGATGATGTGGCCCTATCCAACGCTTATTACATAAGCAAAGACAGCGGTGTGGAAATTATGTTGCTGTAGAGGTGGACGATGTGTGATTTTTTGAATTTGGAAACTGTTGAGAAAGTAGCATCCATCCTTGGTAATTTGGGGATATTTGTTTTAACTGCTTATGGCTTTTGGCTTTACCACTTTTCAAAAAATCTTAAAATAACATCTTTCGGAGAAAATCATAATTCTTTTGAAGGGAGTGGTTTACATTGCACGATATTCAATAAAACGCTCTCTCCGAAAACGATTACGGCCATCTCTGTCGTATTCAACAATAAATACCTAATGACACTAAAAACTTTTGATGAGCCATTTTTGTTGGAACCTTTTCATGCATATAACATTATGGGGAAAAGATACTCCTATGAGCCTGAAATCCCTATGCATAAAGACATATATTTTAGAGTTCAAACTCCCGAAAAGACGATTTTTATCCCGTTTACTGGTAAAATCAAAAAAAAGAAAAAGTTGGAAACCATTACAACGCACAGCGTTACGTTTGATAATGAGGTTATTTCCGGCTCTATAAGGTATGCGATCCTCTACTGGAATAAGAACGAAGACAAGCGTCATCGTATTCTGATAAATGATGTAGGCATGATGGATAAAACAATATTAAATTTTAATCAATTGCCTAAAGAAGTTGTGAATAATGACAAGAAAATGGAATCTTTCTTTAAGGAGCAGTTTTCGAATCCTGAAATTAAATATGTAATTTATAAAATAGGTAAATGAGCATGAAACTAAAGTTTAAGAATCAAGAATTTCAAACCGATGCCACAAATGCGGCGGTGGAGTTATTCAAGGGCCAAGAAAAAGCAAATATGACTTTTTCAATCGCTGATAACTCCGCGCAAGCCTCTTTTTTGCAAAATGAATTCGGTTTTGGTAACAAGTTGGTGTTAGATGAGGAAACTATAAACAACAATCTTCATGCAATCCAAAAGGCTCATTCTCTGCCGCAAACCGACATTGACGGCATTAAGGCGGTGCCGCTCTCAATCGAAATGGAAACCGGAACCGGTAAAACTTTCGTTTATACCAAGACAATTTTGGAGCTTAACCACCGCTACGGCTTTACAAAGTTTATTATTGTTGTACCGAGCGTGGCTATTCGTGAGGGCGTAAACAAGTCGTTTCAGGTTACGGAAGAATACTTCAAAAATCAATATGACGGCGTACCGTACCGCTACTTTATTTATAATTCGGCCAAGCTCTCTGATGTGCGAGCCTTTGCGACTTCCAGCAATATTGAAATCATGATCATCAACATCGATGCTTTCAAAAAGGCCGAAAACATTATCAATCAAGAGCAGGATAAACTGAACGGCGAAACCGCTATGCGCTATATCCAAGACACGAATCCGGTTGTGATTATTGATGAGCCACAAAGTGTTGATAATACACCAAAGGCAAAGGAAGCCATCGCCATGCTCAATCCGCTGTGCGTTTTACGTTATTCTGCCACCCACCGCGAAAAGCAGAATCTTGTCTATCGTTTAACACCGGTTGATGCGTATCAGATGGGCTTGGTAAAACAAATTTGTGTCATTTCAAACTCGGTCATCAATGATTCGAACAAGCCGTATATCGCCTTAAAAGATGTTTCAAACGCCAACGGTTTTGCGGCCAAACTGGAAATTGATGTGGAAGACGACAACGCCCATATTACGCGTAAGGTTATAACGGTTAAACCGGACGATGATCTGTTTATCAAATCCGGTCACCGCAAAATTTATGAAGGCTATGTTGTTTCGGGAATCGATTGTACATCAGGCCTTGAAGGTGTGGAATTTGCAAACTCAGAATATGTTGCCCTGGGTAAAGCCATCGGTAGCGTTGATGAAAAAGTTTTGAAACGTGCGCAAATTTATCAGACCATTAAAACGCACCTTGATAAAGAATTGCGCTATTTTGATATGGGAATTAAGGTGCTGTCCCTGTTCTTTATTGATGAGGTTAAAAAATACCGCACCGAGGATGGTGGCAAAGGTATTTATGCCGAAATGTTTGAGGAATGCTACAACGAGCTGATCAATAAGCCGAAGTATGCTATTTTGAAAACCAAATTTGATACGGATGTAAATAAAGCGCATAACGGCTACTTCTCCCAGGATAAAAAAGGTAAATATAAGGATACCAAAGGCGACACGCAGGCTGATGATGACACTTATAATACCATTATGAAAGATAAAGAGTGGCTGTTGTCGTTTGAATGTCCGCTCCGCTTTATTTTCTCGCACTCGGCGTTAAAAGAAGGTTGGGATAATCCGAACGTCTTCCAAGTTTGCACGTTGATCGAGCAAAAATCGCTGTTTACCTGCCGTCAAAAAATCGGTCGTGGTTTAAGACTTTGCGTTAATCAGGACGGAGAACGGATTGAGGATAAGAACATCAATGTTTTGCACGTTATCGCCAACGAAAGTTTTGCCGAGTTTGCTGATAAGCTGCAAAAAGAAATTGAAGATGAAACCGGTGTTAAATTCGGCGTTTTCGAATTGGATATGCTTGTCGGCTACTCTTACGATGAAGAAGTTGAAGTTGAACGTACGGTCAGCGAGAGTGAGGCCACCGCTATTGTGGAAGATTTACAAAAGCATGGGTTAATTGATGATGGCGGCTACATTAAACCGGAAGTTAAACCTGAAGAAATTAAAATCGAAAACATCCCGATGCCGGAGCCGGTCAAAACACATGTTCAAGATATGATCAAAACTTCAAAGCCGGTATCGGTTGCCGCGCTTGCGAATACAACATATAAAGAAACTGTTGTCGAGAAAAAGACCTTTTCGTATGAGGAAGCGGCCGCGATTATGGATGAGCTGAAAGATAAAAAGGTTATTGACAGCAAGAACAAGATTAAAGACACCATGAAGGCACAGCTTGCCGCCGGTACACTCAATTTAAGCGAGCGTTGGTCAAAAGCCGCGCAACGTGCAATTTTACAGTCCATGAACAAGGCTGATAACAAGCTCAACATCCGCGATGCCTCCAAGGATGTAACGGTAAAACTCAATAAACGTGCGCTGTTATCACCTGAATTTATGGAGTTGTGGAATAAAATTAAGCAAAAGACCACTTATCGGGTCCAGTTTGATTTGGATAAGCTTATCGCCGATAGTATCAAGGATATTCGCGAAATGCCGGAGATTGCTTCGGCCCGTTTACTCAGTCAGACAGCCTCAGTTGATATTCAAAAGTCAGGCGTAACTGCCCAAGCCGGTGCGATGTTTACCCAAAACCTGGAAAAGAGCTATGATGTTCTGCCGGATATTTTGCGTTTAATCTCTACCAAAACATTGCTGAAACGTTCCACCGTGAATAAAATCATTCAAGAAAGCGGCCGGGCCGGAGACTTTTTGAAAAACCCACAAGACTTCTACGAAAAGGTTTTGGAGATCATCCAGCGCAATCGTCATGCATTGGCCATTGATGGAATTAAGTATATTAAATTGGCCGGCGAAGAATATGCCGTGCAAGAGATTTTCTCGAGCGAAGAATTGATTGCTAATCTTGATCGTAATGCTGTCGCGGTTAAAAACAGCGTTTATGACTATGTTATTTATGACAGTAGCACGGTTGAAAAGCCGTTTGCCGTTGCTTTGGATGAGGATCCTGACGTTAAAATGTTCTTTAAAATTCCAAGCCGGTTTAAGATTGATACACCTATCGGAACCTATAATCCGGACTGGGCTGTCTATTTAGAGAAAAACGGCGAACAGAAACTTTATTTCGTGCTTGAAACCAAAGGAACTGATTCGTTCTATGGCCTGCGACCGGAAGAACAACAAAAAATCCATTGCGGTGCACAGCACTTCAAAGCTCTTGATAATGTTATCTACTCCGAACAGCCGGTCAGAAATTGGCAGGAATTTAAGAAAACGGTGTAAATTATGGAAGAGACTAAGCCGTATCGTTTTGTATCCGAATTTGCCGCTATGGTGGAAGCCAGACGATTGGCCAGTTTTCGCGATGACGATAATTTACTGGCGGTTTATGCTTCTTCAAAAATTAAAGTATTACCTTATCAAATAGCCGCGGCCCGTTTTGCCCTGCGATCCAGGTTGATTAAAGGTTGCATTTTATGTGATGAAGGCTCACTCGGTAAAACTTATGAGGCTTTGCTTGTAGTAGCTCAACGTTGGTACGAGGGAAAAGAACATATATTGGTTGTTTTACCCCAAAACCTTATGGCACAATGGCAACAAAAACTTGATGAAGAGTTCACCTTGCCGGTTATCAAATGGGCCGAATATACTGCCGATAGTAAAGGTATTTGCCTTGTCACATACGATGATGTTATCCGTGAGGCAGAAGAAGTCAAAAGCATTCGTTGGGATTTGGCCGTGTTTGATGAGGCTGATTTTCTTTTTAAGCCGGACAATAAATCAGTTGCAACCATTAAGGGTGCTGTCGGCGATGCTTTCAAACTGCTTTTAACGCCAACGCCGATCACAATGAGTATCATGGATATTTACGGATTGATACATTTTATTGATGAAAGCGTTCTGCCGGATCCTGACAGTTTTTATCGCCGGTATTTCAGAAAGCCCGAAAACTATCCAGAACTATCAAATTGGGTATCACAATTCGCTTTTCGTACCCTTAAAAGCCAAGCGAGCCAGTATGTAAACTTTACACGTCGCTTACCGATTGTTTTGAACTATGTGCCAAAAGATGATGAAAAGAAAATTTATGATTTAACCGAAAAATACTTAAATTTAGCTGAAAAGCAGGCTTATCCGCAAATGGATAATTATCAACTGACTTTGATGTTTTACCACATTTTGGCCTCATCACCACAAGCATTTGCCACAATGTTGGAAGCACCTATTGAGCGAACACAAGGCGATGAACGTGTTATTTTGGAATCAATGCGCGATATGGCGGCAAAAATTACGCAAACCGCCAAAATGGAAGAATTTCTAAAAGCTATTAAAACGACATTTGCACACTTAAAATTGCGTAAAGAAACACAAAAAGCGATTGTGTTCGTGGATAATCTTGCCACCGTGCCAGTTTTGGCAAATTTGCTTAAAACCGCCGGATATAATGTCATCAAGCATACAGAAAATGATGCTCTGCCACGTTTTCGGGCAGAAAAAGATTTGCAAATTTTAATTTGTAATGATGCTATGGCCAAAGGCTTGGATATTGAATATTGTCCAGTTGTGGTTAACTATGATTTACTTTATAACGCCGTGGAAATGGAACAGCGTATCTGTCGTTGCCACCGACAAGGCCAGCAATCCGATGTTTTAGTTATCAATCTTTTAAGCAAAGAAAATATCTCGGATGTCCGTATTTTGGAGCTGATAAACAAGCGTACCCTGCAATTTGAAGGCATTTTTGGTATGTCGGACGATATTGTCGGTAATTTTGATGTTAAACTGGAAGATGTTTTGCAAAAACGCCGCACGCTTAGTGATATACGCGCAGATATGGAAACAAACTTGGAAGTAAACCGCGAACCGAATGAGCGCATTGTTTCAGCGGCTGAAAGTTCTCTCTTTACCACTTTTACCAAAGATATTGCCGAGAAAGTGTCCGTTTCGCCAAAATACATAGAGGAACAAGCGGAGTTCTTGAATAAAGATTTATGGGAAGTTGTGAAGTTTTATTTTGCGACAAAGCATCCGGAATATGTGATCGATGACTACAATCAAACGCTGACTTTACCGGACGACAAAGAATTGCCGCACATGTTTTACTATTACACCGGCACAAGAAATGTGCCATACACCGGTCGCAGGACTTATGGAATGAGTAAAGATTTTAAGCCGGCCGCGGGGCGCATCACTTTAACATCCGTGCTTGTTCGTGGTATTTTACAGGAAATATCATGCTCTGACAAAGCGGACATTAAAACCGTTGCTCCGACAGAGAAATGCAATATAAAGTTCTACAACATCGTCTTACGTAATCGCCGCCGTCAGTATTTATCAGAGTATGACATTTTGGTTGGTACGACCCCTGATGGGCGGCTCATGACTGATGAGGAATGCCAAAAAATTATCAATCAACCGGTTAGTGAATTTATAGCTGAAGAAAAGAGGAATCCGTATTGGCTAAAAACGACTGGCGGTTCATCGCGAGATTTGTTAGATACACGCATCCAGCGCGACCTTAAAGAACGTTATGTAAATGATTATACCAAAAAGTTCGATACGGATGTTGATTTAATTAAAATAAAAGCCAGCCGCCAAAAATCTGTATTGGAACAGAATCTGTCCGAGGCAAGGCAAGAGGTTAAAAAAATACGCGAAACAATATCTACCGCTTCAGACAGACTGTCGGAGTTGCGTATTCAAAAGCAACTAAATGTCGCTGAAAAAGAGCTTAAACGAAAAGAAGAAGGCTTGTTTTTAGATCAGGCCCGAATTGATGTTGCCGCTGAAGACGAAATAGACCTCATCAGAGGCGTGGACGGTATAGAATTTGACCTTTATCAAATTTTTGAGGCTAATTTATCTTAATTTAACACACTTTCCCATTCATCGTCTAAGAATGGCGTTGTATCTTATCTTCCACCTCTAGAAAGTGGAGCGGCCGTCTGAATATACGACTGAAGTTGTCGTTCGGAAACCTGGATGACTTTACCACAGCATGGATTAAAATCTTTATTTCCGTAAACTATCCAAATAACATTCTTACCCTTTAAATCTTCTTTAGGCATTGTTCCTGGGCATGGATATCCGTCTGTAAAAATAATTTTATTCACTTCTTTTTTCTTAGAAAATGCCCGGACAGCCGCATCCCAGTTTTCAGTCCATTGAGATTTTGCCGTAATTTGGAAATGGTCAATATCCTCTTTAGTCTTTATTTCCTTAAAGTCATAAACAAACTCATCAAAGCAACCGACCTTTAATTTAGAGGATTTAAGCAACGGTTTAAGTTGTCTTAAAAATTCACGTAACAAGCGGATATTTACAGAACCGCTCACATCCAACATAACTTCCGTATCCGGACGGCCTTCATCTTCCAATTCTTCCACCCGGGCCATATAGTCATTTTCAGAACCGGAACGACGATAGGACCAACGATCACGCTCTTCATCGAAAGATTTTTTAAGCATTTTTTTCCAATCAACCACCGGCGTTTGAGTTTCCCCAACATCCCCGACTGTGGTATGATCATTTGATTGACGGAGGCTTCCTTTTATCCTGTTTAATTGCTCGCGCACCTGTTCGGCCATCTCATGACGTTTTTCTTGATTTTCTGCCAAGAAGCCTTTTTCATAGGCATCCATGTTTTCATCCTGTGGCACGGGTGCTTCTTTTTCTTGAGGTTCACCTTGACCCTCGGAAGCTTCTTTTTGCCCCATGGCTTCTTTCAGCCTATTCCACAAACTCTTCTTATTCGCTTGTTCCTGTTTCCGTTGTTCTTCACGTTCTGCCTCTTCAACCGCTTCTTTCCAAATATCGTGTGTATCGTGGCCTACTTGTTCATCTTCATTGTCCCAATCGATATTGCTGTCATCCCAGTCGGTGTCTTCTGATTGAGAGGAAGAACCGGATTGCGAACGTTGACCACCTTTTTGAGGTTTAGAGGATCCCTGTTGATTGTCGCTTGATTGTTCGGAATTTGAATCAGATTGATTCTCGTCTCCCTGACCTGAAGAACTGTTTTGATCAGAGTTTGAATCACCATCTTGAGATTGATCTTTCTGTTGTTCGGATCCTTCCGAGCCTTCTGATGAATTTTTGTTTTGTTCATCTTGATTTTCCGAACCGTCTGATTGTTGATCGGATTGTTCTTGTCCCTTTTGCCCGTCTTGATCCTGAGGCTGGTCTTGTCCGGATTGATTTTGTCCGTCTTGATCCTGAGGTTGTTCCTGTTCAGGCTGATTTTGTGCATCCTGATCCTGAGGCTGGTCCGCCCCACCGGATTGTGATTGTTGTTGTTGCTGTTGTTGATCTTGCTCTTGATTTTGCCCCTTTTCCTGATCGCGCTGTTCTTTCTTTTTCAAGAGTTTTTCATACATTTCCTCGGCCGAATGGTTGACAGCTTCTGCAATATCAACACCACCTTCCGTTAATGGCAATTTTTCATTTTTCAGAATTTGGTTGATAACAGAATCGGTTGCGATATTCCACAACCTTTGATTACGACCCTTACTGCGCAAAATATGGTTAAAAGCGACATGCATCACTTCATGCGCAAAGACAAATTGCTTTTGTTCATCCGATAAGGTGCTAAAAAACTTTGGAGAATAGATAATGCGATGTCCATCTGTGGCCGCTGTCCCAATTCTATCATCAGGAACAACCGATAAAGGCCGCATTGTCACACCGAGCAAAGGGAACTTGGCCAAAACCTGTTCTTTGATATATTGAATTTCTTCCTGTTGCTCTGTGACCATATTAGGCATTATTATACTTTCAATTCAAAAATGAGTGACTTTGTTGCATGAGAAACTGCATCAGCATCAGCAACAGGCATAACAATTTGAACCGCATCAGGCAATTTACTTGCCATAATTTGCCTATCCTTCAAGAGAGGAATGAATTTTGCCTGTTCATCAGCCGAAACCTTATCCAGCCCGGTTATAACAAGCAACATCTTCTTTTTCAGTCTTTGTTTTACAGATTCCAATTGTTCGATGTGCTTGATTAAGTCTTGGACTGAGACATTGGCCTCTATCTTCGGATATTCTGCAAAATCGGAGGCTTTAGCCCCGACAATCAATAAAGCTCTGTCATCAATAAATTCCGTTTTGATTTGATTAATCTTTTCGGCCTTTGTTTTGGCGGGTTTCGGTCCTGCCCATCCTATATCAGGTTGGATGACTAAGCCATTCTTGCGTTTTTTCCGATTTTTTTCGAGCATTTCTTTTAATGACATTTTATCTTCCTCCCTTTAAGTTATGTAGAGTGGCGATCTGCATGGCGCGTGTATCATCCTTGCCCACCCAAACAGAGTCAAAAATCGCACGATTTTCTGCGCCTAACTGTGTTTCAACAAATTGACGTACTTTCCCGACTTGTTTCGGTGTTGCATGACGCAAACTCAACGCCAACGCCAAACGGGCATCCTGCCCCGTAGGAATATCCTCGCGGGTATATTCGCCATCAATCACTTCTTCCAAAGATAGCGGCGGATTTTTAGCATATGACAATAAACTGGCCGCCAATTCAGGCCCGATATCAGCTTCCAAAATCTCACGGCGCATCACACCCTTATTAGCATAGATTTTATCTGATACCTTTTCCCATTTTCGTGGGTCAAGAGCAAACTTACCGGGGTTTTCTTCATCATACTCGGAATAGAACACTTGCCGTCCGTAGGTTGCCACAAAACTGGCGACTAACGGATGGATGTTTAAGCGATCCGGATCCTCCGGATGGCTCTTGCTGTGTTCTGAACCCCATTCCAACCAATCCTGAATATTCAAGTCCAAGTAAATATGGCTTAAACGTCTGAACAACGGGGCCGGCATGTTATAAGCGGCTCCTGATTCTTCCTTGCTGTTACCGGCCAACACGACCACAGCATTATTAGGCAGTTTGCCAACGCCCTGGGCAATTGATTTTTCCAACGCTACGTGATAGATCAAACTTTGTGTTGTTTCACGCGCATTGGTCACTTCATCGATAAACAAGACGTGCTGTTTGTCCGGTTCTGTTTCGCATTTTCTGCACAAATCCGTGTACCACTTAGGCGGCACCCAAACACCACCGGAGGCCCCATCGGCTCCCACGCCGTTTGGATAGATTGTTTTACCGATAACATCTTCAGGCAAAATTCCGTTACACAGCGTAATTGAGGTCAAATCCGGATCAATTTCTTTCACACGTTGTGATTTACCGACACCGGACGGGCCATGGAGCATGAAGCTCATTCCGTTTTGAATATAGAAGTTTATTTGGTCCTTGACGGGCATAGGCTCATCAGATACCTTGATCCCGTATTTCTTCTGTCTGGCTGTCGGTTCTTTCTTTTTAACGGGTTCTTTTCTTTCCGGCTCTTCTTCATAGTCTCTTGATACCGTTCTTGCGGCTACACGTCCGGTCGGCTCCATTTCTTTGGCAAAATAAGTGTCCAAATAGTGCTTCATGGACGTTTTAGAGAAGTCACCGTCATATGAGCTCTTTGTATCAAATTGAATACCGGCGAATAAGCATTTTTTGGCGACCATTGTGCCGCTTCTATCCATCAGCCATTCTATCGGCTGGACCTCAACCCAGTAGGGTTTTCCGGACTCTACCTGTTCCCCGGTAGATAGCTTGCTATCGTCGTCAGCAGGCCGTCCAGGAACGCGGATATACCTTTTGCCATCCATTTCATATTCCTGATAGGATGTGGCCTTAAAAGACGTGTCATAATCGGTTAAACCAACTGAATCAAATGTGTAATTTTTTCCGGTCGGATGGAGAGATCTTGAATCATGTAATCTTTCTAATTTTGCACTGGTGCGTTCATCGGCGACCGTTTGCGGGTATTCCCCATATTCCGCTACGCGGATTCCAGCGATAGCCCTCGCTTCGCTCGGGCTGATTTTAGATGCCTCCGATGGAGGCAAAGCGGGGCGCGCCAGGATTCCACGTTCCCCCGTGTTATCCCAGCTCTTATCGCCCTCACAGTTGACGCAACGCACGCGTCCAGTCCCATTTGAAGACGCGGACCAAGAGGCACAAGTTAGATCATCTTCAGAAGTACGATCACCACCACCGGTCATATAACCACCCAATATGACTGTCAGATCCGTTGGCGCAACCTTCGTGCCATAACGTTTCATGACATCCAGGGCATCATCGCCCCATATCTGATCTTCCTTCAAAAACGTAAAGTCCATATGAACCTCCTAATTTAGCTTATACTCCCAGTATATCATACAATTTATTGTTCTGCAACAATTTTTTTTGTACGGCGTTTCTCGTGTTTTAAGGAAGCCAAGCGGTTGCTGATATGGATCCAGTTCTTAGTCCCCTTTAAATGCCCGCGAAACGAGGCTAAACGGACGTCTAGGTACTCATCATCCAGGACATCATTCAAATAGTAATGACGGATGGTTTTCAGGTATTTTCTTTGGCGGCTTTTGGCCGATCCACGCAAAGATTTGATAATCTTACCGGTGGCCGATAATTTGTGGTTAAATCCCAAAAAATCAATACCATCCGATAACAGCCCGATTTGTGTCTTTTGATTTAAGGACAGCTTTAATCCTTTGACATATTCATCAATTTGCTTTCTACACAGCTGTAATTTGGCTTTATCTTCGCTTAGGACAACAAAATCATCCATATAGCGCACATAACAGGACATACGCAAACGTTCTTTAATCAGCCGGTCCATTCCGTTCAAATAAAGCAAGGCAAACCATTGGCTGGTCTGATTACCCAAAGGCAACCCGATGGAACCGTGTGATTCAATGATCATCCTTAAAAACCACATCTCATCAGCCGAAAAACCGGTCTTGGCCAACAGTTCCAATAAAATCTCATGATTGATGCTTTGAAAATATTTCCTGATATCGCATTTCAAAAAATAAATCCGATTTGTTTTGTTTTTGATGTACAGCTTTCGCATAAATGAATGCAATCTCTCTACCGCAAAATGCGTTCCTTTTTCTTTGCGTGAAGCGGCATTGTCATAAATCAGGTGTCTCTCTAGCCGGGGAGCTACCGAATGCTGACAAAAGCACATTAAAACCACTCTGTCTTTGTAGGGTAACGCTTCAATTAATCTTTTCTTCGGATCATAAATGGTAAAGGATCTGTAAGGACTTAAACGATATGTTCTAGCCGTCAATTGTTTGACCAGATTGGTGACATTACGCCCCAATTCAATTTCAAACATGATTGTTCCCCGTTTATGTTGCTTACTCAGCCGACATGCTTTGTGGGCCGCAACCAAGTTTTCAAATGTAAATATCTCTTCTATCTTCATCGTTCTCTTTTGTTGTAAAAAAGGGGTACCCGATAATATATTAAAACAAGACGTGTCAATATATGTGATACCCCATAAAACGCAAACTTTGCATTTTTACTTCTTCCACCGCACTGAGCATTAAGCTGACAGCGGTTAGAAAAGAGAAAGTTTCCTTTGCTTTAAGCACGGGCGGATTTTTTCTAAAATCCACATATCTGGCTTGTTTCAGAGATCTGTGTCTTTGCCGACCACATTTTGTTGTTCTCCTTAAAAGCAAATCGGGGCGCGCCGAGATTTTACGTTTATTCGTGTTATTCCAGTTCTTATCGCCCTTATAGTTGACGCAACGCACGTTTTCATTTTCATTTGAAGACGCGGACCAAGAGGCACAATACGCATTATCAACTTTCCCTCTTTTGACCCTTTCGGATTCAAAACTTTTTTGTTTGCCATTGTTTATCATCACTTTTTTTTCCATGCCATAATCAGGTTAATAATTTCACCAACCTGAATGGATATTTGTTTATACTGTCTCATCAAAATACACTTTGCATTTTCCGACAGCATTGCAACATATGCCACCATTTTTAACTGAATGAGTGCATCCGTTTGATGCTTTTCTCGCTGGGCTTTATGTTCGGGGCTATCCATCCGAATAAAATTAGCATTCAATAAATTTTCCAAAGCCGACAAGCTGTAATTTTGCATCCGATTGATAAAAACAGGTCTAAATTTGGCCGGCGATTTAACCGTCACGGCTAGAATATAAGCCCCCAGTTTTTTAAGTTTCGTTATAACAATTAATTCGCTTGAATCGCTTGGAATTGTTGAAATTTGATGCAATTCCGGATCTTCTTTGGTTGCTTGATCCAGCGCATCAGCATATTTAAATCGTTTGTCATTAGCTGTTGCAAATGCTTGCTTCACAGAAGCAACATCCACAGGTAGCATTAATTGCCCCGAAACGTTTTCTACCTTCCTGGGCATATGAATTCTTTGATTACGACTGACTTGATCTTTACGCATGTTTACACCATTCTTTATGAGTTTTTACCGGGCCAATTTTATCCGTCTTCCCTTGCGAAGTCAACCGTTCAGCCCAAATGTGACGTATGCCTGCTTGGTTCATGCTCTCACCTCTATAATCTGTTTATGGTGCTTTTGGGCGTATTCGATAGCCGCATAGGCTCCACCCATTTTGTATTTGATAAAGCAGACGATGTAGTCAGAATTATCAGCAACCCAATGATTGCGAGTTACAATGCAAGCCCGTTTGGGGGCCGCTTCTATTTCCGGAGGCATCAAAAAATCCGTGAAGGCACATTTTAAGTATTGCAACTCATTTGGATAACATAAAACAACAATGATTTGGATGTTAGGATATAAACTTTTCAGATCATAGGCTACCCGGCTGGCAAAAATATCAAACTCACCATGATTGCCAACGTAAAAGGTATCAACGCCTTTTCCAATTAAATTGATAATGATTTGCCTTAATTGATGGACAATACTTTCTGATTGTCCATATAAATGACTGTGTCCAAAAAACGAGCATATCTTGCCCATGATCCACCCTTCATACGCCCCATATCAACAATTTACCCACCTGTGATGAGGCGGGTGGATGTCGATAAACTATTATCAGTATGAGAAATAGTCCTGCCTTATTGGGGTGGATACCTTATTCGGCAGGCATCCACCCATGAACTAACACAATCTTTCGGCGTATCCATGGCGGATGCCGACAGAAATACCTTCTGCCCATACTGATAATCGGATTTATCGAATCCTAGCCTGATTGGGCATAACTAACCAAGCTCGGTCATTATAACCCATGGCAGATTAAAATGCAACAAAAAAACCTCACGGGATAGAACCTGTGAGGTATATTAAGACAAATTTGGCTTATTTTACAGCTTTTTTCAGAACTGCACCGGCTTTGAACTTAGGAGCCTTAGAAGCGGCAATCTTAATTTCTTTTCCGGTTGCAGGGTTGCGGCCTTTACGAGCGGCGCGTTTAGCAACGCCAAATGTACCGAAACCAGTGATTTGAACTGCATCACCTTTTTTCAAGGCTTTTGTAACGACTTCGATGGCGGCGGCAACAGCACGACCGGCATCGGCTTTGGTTAAACCAGATGTTTTAGCAACTGCTTCAACAAATTCAGTTTTATTCATGTTTAATTTTCCTTTCTTAACGTTAAGTTTACGGAGGCTCATGACTCCTCCACTTATGATTTGAGCCATTTTCCAAAGAAAAGTCAAATAAAATCTATTATTTCGTGCATAAATCGTCATAAACTACATTATTCCTGTCAATTTGATGAATGGTTTCGGGGGTGTCATGCTCATAATCTGCATACACCGGTTCGTATAAAAGGCAAAAATCACCGTTTATATTTGTTGTGCAACCGCTTAACGCGCTCAGGATCAGCCAGGCTATCCCGACTTCTTTTAGCCGTTTTGACATTGTCCACCGTTCCTTTCATTACTTTCACTTGTTCTTTTTCCTTGCCGCGCCGGTAGCCGAGTATGTATAAAACGGCCACCGCTCCGGCGATTATCCAGTATTTGCCTTTATTCCAAAGGTTTGTTATTTGATACCACATCTTGTGTTTTCCTTTCCTTTAACCCAATATCTCGTACGCCACTGACACCGAGTAAAATGCCCATGGCCGTTAATAAATACTCCCAGTCCACTACCGGAAGCCCCGTTATAGGTGCGATCAGGCAGTTATGGAGGAACCCGTAACACAGGATCCACCCGAGGACCGGGATCCAAAGCCGCTTTTTCATGCCATTTGTATTCCTTTCAATAGAGTTTCATTAGAGTATGGTTGTATGCCGTTTTCATGTCTGAGGATTGCCTTAATAAAGACCATCAAAACACCATCTTCCGAAAGGTCGACCGGTGTGTCCGGAGTGATGTTTAACTGCCAGGACACGCTGTCAATATACGAAACCGTTTCGTTTTCGGTTGGTGGTGCGTACCGGCTGATTATCCGGTAAGGCGTGTTCAGGCCATAGAGCCGCTGATAGTTACGAAGTAATTTGGCCAACGCCCGGATACCGTATTCCGGTGTTTCAAATACACAAAAGGACGGGTCTTGCTGTTTCCCGTCCTTTTTTAATCCTTTCCAGTCCGAACCCCAACGGATGTT
>JAEEYV010000008.1 GCA_016288295.1 Alphaproteobacteria bacterium | reverse complement strand
TTCTTGTTGCACACCTGTTGCCGAAGGAATGGAAGTCATTACTACCGACGCCGAGCTTTTTGAAACTCGCCGTATGGTATTAAAACTCATTTTGAGTAACCACCCCAACTCTTGTTTGTCCTGCGCCCGTTCCGGTGCTTGCGAATTGCAAGAAATGGCCAACACCTTTAACATTACAGACGCGCCATTGCCCAACCTCACCAAACGCTACGATATCGACGATTCGACCAAGGCGGTTGTACTTGATAATTCAAAATGCATCTTGTGCGGACGTTGTGTTGAAGTTTGCCAAAACCAGCAAAACATTTGGGCTTTGAGTTATTTGCACCGTGGTTTAGCCACACGCATTACCCCGGCCAACGGCATTAACCTCGCTGACAGCCCGTGCATCAAATGCGGACAATGTTCGGCTCACTGCCCGACCGGAGCTATTGTTGAATATGATGACACCGGCAAAGTCTGGGAAATGTTGCGCAATCCTGATTTGTACACCATTGTCCAAATCGCACCTGCCGTACGCGTTGCCATCGGTGAAGAATTCGGCTTTGAATTTGGCGCCAACCTTACCGGCAAAACTTATGCCGCATTACGTCGCATGGGCTTTGACAAGGTATTTGACACCAACTTTGGTGCTGACTTAACCATCATTGAAGAAGCCACCGAGTTTGTCCGTCGCTTTACCAAAGATCCGGAAAGCTTGCCGATGTTCACCTCATGTTGTCCGGCGTGGGTTGATATGTTGGAAAAATTCAATTCTGACATGATTCCTAACTTCTCAACCTGTAAATCTCCTCACGAGATGGTAGGTGCTATGGCTAAAACTTATTTTGCCGACAAGGCCGGCATTGATCCTGCCAAAATCAGAGTTGTTTCGGTAATGCCGTGTACTGCTAAAAAATGGGAAATTTCACGCAGCGAGGATATGAAATCATCAGGTTATCAAGATGTTGATGTTTCAATCACCACTCGTGAGCTTGCCAAAATGATTAAACAAGCCGGCATTGACTTCCGTAATATAAAAGAAGAACAAGCCGACAGCCCGTTGGGAGAATATTCCGGTGCTGCCACCATCTTTGGTACAACCGGCGGTGTTATGACGGCGGCTTTACGCACAGCTTATTATTACATTACCGGACAAGAGCTTGCACAGCCTGAATTCAAAGCCATTGAAGGCCTTGAAGGCGTGAAAGAAACCAAAGTTACCATCAATGGCAACGAAGTTCGCATTGCTGTTGCTCATGGCGTCGGCAATGTTGAAAAGATTATGAATCGTATCCGTGAAGCCAAAGCCAACGGCGAAGAACTGCCATATCACTTTGTTGAAGTTATGGCTTGCCGTGGCGGTTGTGTTGCCGGTGGCGGTCAACCTCGAGTTATCGGCGGTGAATACGAAAAACCGTACGGAATTACTGATCATATCCGTCAGTTACGAGCCAACGGTTTGTTTACTGAAGACGAAAAGGCCTCTAACCGCTTGTCTCATCACAATAAGTCCATTAAGGCTTTGTATGATGAGTTTATCGGTACACCTAATGGTGAAAAAGCTCACCATTTGTTGCATACCCATTATACAGCAAGAAACATGTATAAATAAATATGGTAAAAAGGCGCCGTCAACTGGCGCCTTTTTGCTTGAAAAATTAGTGCAAATATAATATTATTACCCCGTTATCTCTGAACTTGAAAGGAAAAAGTTATGGTGGATTCTAACAATAAATTTGATCTATTTGGCACCCCGGAACAACGCAAAAAATATGAACAACTAATGGGACTTCTCAATCGTTTAAGACAAGAAAATCCTCAACATGTTACTGAAAGGGAGATACAATTAATCGAAAATATTTATAAACTTCCTCAAACCATGCCAGAATTCGTCCCCATAGAGATATTTCAACCTACCATTTTAAGAAACCCCTCACAGGAACAACTGGAAACCCTGATAAAGCTGGACAATCTTTATACTTTTAGCGATATTTATCATAATCTGCATAACACTCCTACAGATAGAGATATTGCCAAAAACATTATCAATGCTGCAACAAAGTCTCGTAGTTGCTATATTTATTACAAAAAATTTGCAGAAATGGATAACGACCGTAGTAACCATCTAATAAACGATCCGGAACTAACAACTCTTATGCTAAAAAATTTTACCGAGGAAGTAAAACAAGCTGAAAATACATCCTACCCTAATGCGATAAAAGAATTCTTAATAAAAGTAGCCCCGATAAGCGCAAAACATCCTACTGGTAAAACAACATGTATACAATTAATGGATGAAATACATAATAAAGAAAAACAAAATTTTATGAAAATATTCGATAATAATGCTCTTTCACGCCCTAATAATGATAAAACTTACTAAACATATAAATTGAAAAAACTTCACACCCTCCTCATCGGGGGGGGGTTTGTTATAAAATATAAAAAAGCTAAAAAAAGTACTTGCAAAATTTTTCTTATATGTTATTAAATATTCCGTTCTACCGATGCGGGCGTAGCTCAGGGGTAGAGCGCGACCTTGCCAAGGTCGATGTCGAGGGTTCAAATCCCTTCACCCGCTCCAATAACAAAAGCCACCTTTACGGTGGTTTTTTTGTTATTTGGTTGAGGGTGAACGATGCTAGAATCACAGATGAGGGGGACACGTGTTACCACATATCCCCCTCGTCTATTTAAGATTATGTTACTTCCTCTCCAAGCCGGTAAGCTATAATTTGCACCATAAAGTAGATGCAGATTATCACAGATTTAGCAAGAAAGTTTACCACTTCCCCTTCGTCGGGGACTACTTTAGCCCCACATAGCGCCCATAGGAGAGATAAAAGTCCTAGAAGAACCATACCTCGGGCAAATCGTGCAAGCATTCGTCCTTTGCTCCCCTCTTTACCTGCTTTTGCTGCAAAAAAGGAGAAAGTAAAAATTAGCAACAATGCCATCATGGCAATGGCAATGGTAATAAACATAAGAGCATTCATAATCTTTTAAAATAATAAACGTTCAGTATCTAATAATTATGATACACCATTAATATACCATATTTTTGAAGTAAAAACAAGTAAAATCAATATGAAGTTATTATATCTCCTTACCCTATCAATAACAAAGAAGTTATTTAGGTAAAGCTAGACGCTGCCAGAATCACAAAGGAGGGGGATGCGTGTTACCACATATCCCCCTCCTCTATTTAAGGTTAAATTATACCAAGTCCTCTGCAAGCCTTTTCGATCTGTTTCGATAACTGGCTCATATCGGTAGAGTTGTCAAAGCCGATGGCCACAATATTGTATCCTTGGCGACGCGCAGCACGGGCAATTGCCTGCCAGTTTTCAACTCCTTTTTTGTTATAGAGGATAACTTGCGGCACCTCTGGAAATACTGTTAACAGTATCCAGGTATGGGTACCTGCAATCCCCACACTGCCGGTCAACCCGCGGTATAGATTGTGGTAGAGCCTGTGTTCGACTCCCCTCAACCCCAAAAGCTCGTGATTCTCGGTAAGACCAGGAACATAAAGACAAGGGCCAAACACATATTCCAGATTTGTGACTGCCTTAAGATCAGCTTCCTTGTCAAAATGCTGACCTAAAATTAAGGCAGTATAGTCCTGCTTTCTCAAGAACGAAAAGAGTTCGGGATTAAGGCTTTGATCTTGGGCCGTCACCCCGCACAGGTTGTCCGATAACAACTTCTGTGGAATTACAAGAACCCTTCTACGAACACCCCAACAATCAAAGTCTGGCTCATTAAATTCGAGCATCGGCTCCAGCTTGGATTTAAAGAAATCAAGCCAAGCCAAGTCTCCGAGTTTACCAGTCTTGAGATCGGCGATAACATCCCAGGCTTCACAACCACCCCTCTCACAAAAAGGAACAATCTTGAGATCACCGAAATAGCTCATAAATCGAGCAATTTTTTCGGCTCTCTGATTGTACTCTTTTTCGTTGTCGGCACTAGGACAGACGAGCACCTCGCAGCCCAAAACATTTGCAAATTGCATGGCCATAATTTCATGACCAAAGCAACTCCTAATAACTATAGGTTCCATAATAAAACTTTTATAATATCTTACAATAATTTTCAAAAAACAGGTTTATTGTACCACAAAATTAATTTTTCGTCAATATGAAAGTGATAGTATGTTGATTTCCAACAAAAACCCTCTCTTCGCGAGATGTTTTTTTGTCCTCTATTTTTCCGTTTTTTTATAAAATTCTTTTCGTTCTTTGCGCTGCATTGACCACAGATTGCCCCAACCGTTAATCGGCTGAACCTTGTGCTTTGATTTAAAATCAAAATTTCTGCTTAAAAATAGTGATGTTGTTTTGGTATAGCAATTCATCGGGCAAAAGCCGTAAAAATCAACTTGTAACAGGCCGGCCTGTTTGAGTTCATCAACAGCCTTACGATATTCTTCGCTAGTATTAATACGATCGCTGTCATCCAAAATAATCATTCCACCAATCGCCAAAGCTTTAACCGCAACAGCGGCACATTTTTCACGCCTTTTGCCATCAATAACAATCACATCGTATTTTTCGCCGTCCTCAAAAATAGCGTTTTCATATCCTTCACCCTCATCGCGCCACCGAATATCAAGGTTTTTATAATCAAATTCCTTACACCATTTTTCAAACCACTCGGTTTTGTCTTCAATACTTAATACGCTTTTTGCTCTTTCTGCCCAAAAAGCTGATGAATACCCGCACCCAAACTCAAAAATTTTCTTATCTGTATAATCAAATTGCGCCAAATATTCTATCGCCGGATATGTATACCACGGTATTGGATTACCATCTTTATCACGGCATATTTTCTCATCAAGACTTCTTTCAAAAGCAAAGTCCTTCTGCCACATTTCAATAAATTTTTGAAATTTTTCACTATACATTTATCTCTTTGCCGCTCCGGAAATTTTCATCAATGTCATACTTACAATTTCTTCCGTCGGCATGCCTGTTGTTTTGCAGTCTTTTTCCGCCTCATACAGCAGATTAAGCACACGCAACAATTTATCTCTGGTCCACATTCTTAATTGCTCCTTAAAGGCATCTACACGATAAAAAATAATTGGCGGTGTCATTTTTCTCACTACCGCATCAATTCCCTCTTTTTTTTCGATTCCCGCCTGACATGCCAACAGCTTCATGACATGATAAGTCAACACTCTAACCACCGAAACCGGTTCATTACCTTCCGTTACATACTTTTGATATAAGCTTTCCGCCTTTGCACGATTACCGCCCATTACCTCATAGCAAATATCATCAGTGTTTGAAGCTGACTGATCACTAATAACCTTTGCTACAATCTCGGGAGTAACCGTTTTAGCCTCTCCCATATAGATTTTTAGCTTATCGAGTTCTGCCATATTAATCATACGATCGCCTGAAAGTTTTGAATATAGGAGCTGAATTGCTGCCGGCTCAAAAGTCAATCCCATAGTTTTTAATGTATTATAAATATCTTCATCTTTGTCTTCATAACAGGCAACACACGCCATATCCTCACTACTCTCTGCCAATTTCACCAAAGATGACTTTTTGTTCAGGTCATTAGCATATAAAATCAATAAATTTTCCGAGTTGCTTTCATCAAGCATTTTGCGTAGCTCTTTGCTCATCTGATTACCGGCATCACGCACCATAATCACACGGCGACCGCCCATCAAAGACTGCCCGTTATACTCCCCATATAATTTACCAAAATCTGCAATGACATCATCGCCGGCCAACTCAGCAACTTGAAAAGCATCATCAAGGTTTGGGCAAATTGAGTGTGCCACTTTTTTAACCGTATCCAAAACCAGACCATCATTATTACCAAAAACCAAAAATGCTTTTATTGCACCATTCGGTTTTTTGATATAATTTTCGACCTGTGCGTACTTAAAAATCATTCATTTCTTCCCGGTCGGTCGCTATGCTGTGGAAATACGCCCCCAGACGCAGTGATATATCATTAGCAATAATCGTAACTGCATCTTGATCACCTTTTTTCTTGGCCATTGTTGTCGAATATGGATTGGCTAAAATGTCATAACTTGAATAAGCGACACTATCACCATTAAGAACTTTTTCATTTCCCGACATCATATAATAGGTAACGTGATATTTAACCATTTTTCGTGTAGCCGTAATATCAGAACGCAATGCCTGGTTGGTTTCCGTTTTGCTATCGAGTTTCACAAACAAACGATACTTAGGCTTTTTAGGCTGTCCTTTCGGCGACAACAAATCAATAAGGTCATTGCGCAAAAGCTGTCCGAAACGATCGCTTATCGGCTCCACTTTTACTTTTGCCATTTCTTGTGAAATAGACGTATCAAACTCTCCGTCAAAATACCACAAATTATCGTGTTTTTTTTCAACATAGAGGGGTTCAAAACCGCAGGCTGCAATCAACAGCAACGGTAAAAGTATGTATTTTTTATGCAACAATGTTCACAATCCTATTTGGTACAACAATTATTTTCTTAACTTGGCGTCCTTCCAATTGACGTGCAACATTTTCCAGACTCAAAGCTTTTTGTTCAACATCTGCTTGCGGAGCATCTTTTGGCATTTCAATAGTACCTCGCATTTTACCGCAAATTTGAACTGCTAACGTCACCACATTATCTTCTGCTAATTTGGCATCGCCCTGTGGCCATGATTCATTTAAGACTAAAGTTTCCTTACCCATGCGCGCCCACATCTCCTCGCTCAAATGCGGTGCAAACGGAGAAAGCAACTTCATCAAAGTTTCGTACATAACCTGTGGAATTTGTTCCAGACCACTCAAATAATTTACATATGTCATCAGTGACGAAACCGCAGTATTAAACTTCATCCCATCGATTCGTTCACCAACTTCCAATATACACTTATGCATGGCACGCAAATCAGCTTCTCTAGGAGCGACCTTTGCAACTTTCTTAAACAAACCATAAATTTTGCAAACAAAGCGATAAACGCCCATCAAACTCTCTTCTGACCACATTGCTACCTGATCAAAAGGTCCGATAAACATTTCATACAAACGGAAAGTATCTGCCCCGTAATTGTTTACAATGTCATCGGGATTAACCACATTGCCGCGTGATTTTGACATTTTCTCGCCGTTTGAAGCCAAAATCATACCGTGAGAAGTGCGCCTGTTATATGGCTCTTTGGTTGGCACATATCCGCAATCATACAAAAATTTGTGCCAAAAGCGTGAGTACAACAGGTGCAATGTTGTATGTTCCATACCACCGTTATACCAATCAACATTCATCCAATAATCCAATGCCTCTTTAGAAGCAAATTCTTTTGAATTATGTGGGTCGCAATAACGTAGAAAATACCACGATGAACCGGCCCAGTTTGGCATAACATCAGTTTCACGCCGCGCATGGCCACCGCATTTCGGACAAGTTGTATTTACCCAATCCGTTGCTTTTGACAATGGCGATTCACCTTCATCATTCGGATGATAGTCAGGCACTTCCGGCAAAGTCAAAGGCAATTCATTTTCCGGAATTGGCTGCCACCCGCAATGCTCGCAATAGACCATTGGTATCGGTTCACCCCAATAACGTTGGCGAGAGAATACCCAGTCCCGCAATTTAAAGTTAACTTTTGAATGACCAAATCCGTTTTTAACTGCATAATCAATTGCCGCTCGCATCCCATCAGCCTTATTCATACCGTTCAAAAACTCGGAATTAATATGCGCACCATCTTCTTCCCAAGCCTTTTCGCTTATGTCTCCACCTTCCAAAACCTGAATAATCGGCAGATTAAACACTTTTGCAAAATCATAATCTCGCTGATCATGCGCCGGCACAGCCATAATTGCTCCGGTTCCGTATCCGGTCAAAACATAGTCGGAAATAAACACCGGTATCATCTTTCCGTTATATGGGTTGCGTGCTTTAATCCCCTTAAGTTCAACACCGGTTTTGTCCTCACTTATACTGCGCTGCAATTCAGACTTTTTAGCAGTTTCCTCAACATACGCCTTTATTTCTGCCTGATTTTCAAAACGATCCATATATTTGCTGACAAATGGGTGCTCCGGAGCTAAAACCATATATGTCACACCAAAAGCCGTATCCGGACGTGTTGTAAACACTGTCAACTTATCTTCGGCAAAATCGAAATCAAGTTCAGCTCCCTCGGAACGACCAATCCAATTAATTTGCTGCGATTTAACTCTTTCAATAAAATCTAAGTCATCCAAATCATTAATCAATCTGTCGGCATATTTGGTAATAGCTATCATCCATTGCTCTTTGTTTTTACGCACAACTTGTGCACCGCAGCGTTCGCAACAACCGTTGACAACTTCTTCATTTGCCAGTCCGACCTTACAATTCGGGCACCAGTTGATTGCTATTTTGTCTTTATACGCCAAACCTTTTTCAAAAAATTTGATAAACATCCACTGCGTCCATTTATAATATTCCGGATCACAGGTCATTACGCATCTGTCCCAATCAAAGCTGAATCCCAGAGATTTCAACTGACGAGTAAAATTGGCAATATTTGCTTTTGTTGATATTGCTGGATGAACACCGGTTTTAATTGCATAATTTTCCGCTGGCAACCCGAATGCATCAAACCCCATAGGATATAAAACGTTATAGCCCTGCATTCTTTTTTTGCGAGCGACCGTATCAAGCGCAGTGTACGAACGAGGATGTCCCACGTGCAAACCGGCGCCTGAAGGATAAGGAAACTCTACCAAAACATAAAATTTTTCTTTTGTCTTATCAATATCTACATGGTATGTCTTTTCATCTTCCCAAATTTTTTGCCACTTTCCCTCAATTGTGCGAAAGTTATATCTGTCTTCAACGGCCCATTCTTTTTGCCATTCTTCAAAAGTCTTACCATTATAGTGAGCACTAGCCTCAGTCATCAAAACGCCTTTCTTTCTTATATTTTTTAAATTTTATCAATATCTGCCGGTCAGACTACATTATTTTCAACAAAAATACAATAGTGTTAAATTATTTTCTCACTTGTCATTCGTTTAATATTTGCATAAACTAAACCTCATCATACATATTTTGGGCGAAAGGTTGCAAAATTGAATATTCGAACATTATCCACACAAATTTATCAAACGATTCTTTCCGGAAATGTCGATACTCGATTCGATACAATCCCTGACCAACAAGAACGCGCTTTTGCAAAAAAACTTATTTTTACGGCTCTGCGCAAACAAACTTTTATAAAAAAAGTTATCGGACGTTATTCTTCAAAACAACTTCCACAAAAACTTGGATTAGAACAAATTGCCTTAATTTTAGGGACAACCGAAATTCTTTATTTGCACACACCTGAATACGCCGTTGTCAGCAGCTACGTTGATATTGCTAAAAACCTTGGCAACAAATATGCCGGTGGATTTGTAAATGCAATCTTGCGCAAAATTTGCCAAGACAAAGACTCAATTCTTCAAGCTCTTAACATTCCTTTTTTTAGCAAAAATTTTCGCCACATTTTACAACCTGATTACACCGCCAAACAAATTGCCGCCATTGAAAAATATGCCGCGCTCGAACCACCGCTTGATTTAACCGTAAAAACAAACCCCGAACAGTGGGCAGAAACACTCGGTGGAAAAATCATGCCCAATAACTCAATCCGATTATATACCGCAGGAGCTGTTTCTCAACTTCCCGGTTATCAGGAAGGTGCTTGGTGGGTACAGGATTTTGCCTCATCACTCGCCGTAACCGCACTTGGCAACATCAAAGGCAAAAACGTCCTTGATTTATGTGCCGCTCCGGGTGGAAAAACCGCTCAACTTATCAATGCCGGAGCAATTGTGACTGCCGTTGATATTTCTGAACCTCGCCTGCAAACACTCAAAGAAAATCTCAAACGCCTTGAATTAAAGGCTAAAAACATTATTTGTTCTGATGCTATAATTTTTCTACAACACAATAATGAGTCGTTTGACGTCATCATGCTTGATGCCCCATGTTCCGCTACTGGGACCTTGCGTCGACATCCCGAAATTGTGCACACCAAAACTATCAATGACGTTATCCAAAGTACCAAACTTCAACAACAAATGCTTGATGCGGTCATTCCTCATCTTAAAAAAAACGGAATACTACTATATTCAGTATGTTCATTAGCTAAAGATGAGGGCGAAAAACAAATTGGCAGTTTTGTAAAAACACACCCTGAATTCAAAATTATTCCCATCACACCTTCCACCTTGTTCGGAAACAACATCCTTCCCGAGGTTATCACCCCTGAAGGTTTTGTTCGTTGCTTGCCGTCAATATTAGGAAAAGAAGGCGGTATGGACGGTTTTTTTATTGCCGTATTGCAAAAGGAGTAGTCATATGTCCAATCCCATATATATTGTCGGTAGCAATCCGTTGGCTCATTACCTTGGCTATCATTTACAGACCAATGGCCATGATGTTATTTTGTTATTGGACCGTATATCATCTCCGACAATTCCGACGGCCATAAACGTCTCAATCAATGATGAACGCACCCTTTCCCAGCAACAATGCTCGTTAAACGTTTCTTTATCCATGGAAAAAACTGCAGAAATGGTTATTATAACATCCTATGCCAACCGTCTTAATACTTCTTTAGCCGCCCTCAGCATCCAAAAAATCAATAACGCTCCGGTCATTTGCTTTACGCCGTTAAAAGATATATCCTATTTATATTCCATTGTTTCACAAAACACTTACCAAGCTTTTTTCAACGGCTACATTTCATCTCGTAAAGGTGCTCTCTCTCTTGATGGGCGTAAACCGGAAATTGTTTTGTGCGCATCTTCAAACAAAAAAGACAGCCAACATATAATTAACATTTTGAATTCTGCCAAACTTCATGTTTCAAACAGCGAAAATCACCTCTCAAGTTTTTGGCAATACATAATCCCCTATGCAATAGGATCAATCTGGAGCGCATCTGAAGATTGTAAGATATCAACCCTTCTTAGTGACAAAACCAACAACCAGCTTTTACGGACCTTGATTGATGAATTTTGCTCCCTTGCCGCCAACGAGCAAGTAAAGATATCTCCTGACGCTGTTATGAAAAACATCTACAATATTCCTGCCAACTATATTTATCCACTGCACAAATCCATCACTTCCGGTGGCAAAACCGAATTTGATCTCCTGACATCAATCATTACAAAAACGGCTGTATCACAAGAAATCAACATCCCACAAACCTACAAATTACTAAACAAACTCTATAACTTGGTTTTATCTCCAACATTGTAGTTGAAGAAAGATAACTTTAAGATTATAACTGTTGTATATTCGGATTCAAACGAGGTTTTATAATGAACAGCACTTTTTTAATAACTCTCGCTCTTGCATTTTGTTGCTATATACTTCCTGCCATTGTTTACAATATGGTATATTCTCGTAGCAATCCGATTGCACACTTTGCTTCTCCGGCATTTATTCCTATGTGCCTAAGCATTGCCCTAATATCATCAGTTGCCTATTTTGTGTTTTATGACAACACCCAATTTTTGACATCAATGAGCTTTTGGGCATTATTTATACCATTTACATTGGCATTACTAATAAATATTATCGGAACCCGCACTCCCCAGTTAACGCCTATTGGCATAGTTTTAAGCGCCATAGCTTGTGCATTCATTATTCCTGATAATGCCATAAGTGCCGTTGCACCGTTTCCTTTAATATACAATCGCTTGTTAATAGCCGTATCTTGGGTTTTGTTTTGCTATATGTTCAAATATTCCAACACCGAAGATACCATGTCTATTACCCAAGCATTGACCGTTTGTATAGGTATTGCCGCTTTGGGAATGATCAACGCCATTCCCCCTTTTATCGGCATAATTGCACTATTTTTTATCACCGGATTGTTGGCATTACTGACTTTCAATTGGTATCCGGCACGCATAAAACTTAAGGACATTGATGTTTTATGCCTTGGCTTTATAGTTTTTTCACTCATGACATGGGCTATCGCTGAAAACGCCCTCAGTTGTATTATCATATATAATCTATACTTGATTATCGATTTTGTAATAGCGGTGCTTTTTTCGTGTACTTTCCTTCCCAAGTTCAAAGTGCTTATCCAAAACACCTCCTTACGTCAAGCCATTAATAACGGCGTATCACCGACCATTGCTATATACTTTTCTTATCGTATTCAAATATTTTTAATATTTTTAGGAACTTTTCAAGCTTTATCGCCAAACAAATTTTCGCTTATTTTGGTTTCATCTCTCATTACGATATGGCTATTATACAGATTACGCACACTCCAACCTGAAGCTGTTGCCACACAAAACAACATCAACCGCAATATTCTTGAAGACATGCAAAATCGCATTGATGACTTAAAACAACATATTGAAGAGGAAGATAAATTCTAATGACTTGGAAATTTTGGAACAAAAAATCAAAAAACGAACGCCCTTCCTCTCAACCGGCAGAAGCAAATTTCGATGGCCCGAAGTTTAAAATACTTGTCGCAGATTTCTATGACAACATCAGCAACTGCGGTGCCAACAATTTAGCCAATGCCCTCAGCGCTTGTGAGGGGCTGCAGGTTGAAGCTTACGTTGACAATTTTGATTATTCATTCCTAAATCTTGAAAGTCGCAATATCTTTGACCTTATTGATACCGGACAATCCATGTTAAAACAAACATCATCCGATGTAATCATTTGGGGCTATCGCGACAATGATAAAATCCGCCTAAATTTCCAAAACAACGGGCAATATGATGACAACAGCAACGCTTTTATCTCGCTTATGGATAGTTTTTATCTGCCATCAGATATTGTTGATATGCCTGATGCCAAAATCCCTTCCGAGCTTTTGTTGCTTTTGTACGGAGCCATCTTAAGTGCCGTAAACAATACCGCTCGTGAATATCAAATTTACAAAAAATATTTATTGCGCAAAGTTGTCAATCGTTTGGCCAAATTAGATTCTATTCAATCACTTGATACCGAATACATGCCCTACATACTTAATTTCATCGGCATAATTTATCTTAGCTTAGCCTATGACAGTTCTTATGACAGTGATTTTAAAATTATCCGCAGTATCTTTGAAAATGCACTAAAATCGCAAAACCAAATCACTCACCCGATACACCTCGGTTGCCTTTATTATCACCTTGGTCAACTTTATGATTGCGCTACAAATTATATGGCCAGCCACCCGACATCATATTTTCGTCCGGCAATAAAAAATTATCAGACCGCTCAAAAATATTTGAGCAAATATACTTATCCTTATGATTACGGCTATGTATGTTATAAACTTTCGGATCTTTACGTCAGTTATTGGAAACAAACCGAGGACATTCAAGCCCTGCGTGATGCTGTTTTTCAACTCCGTGAAGCTGAAAAAGTATATACCCAAGTTCTTTTCCCTGATTTTTGGGGACAAATTCAAGGTCGTCTCGGATATCTTCTGCACAACCTTGGTCATTTGACCCAAAGTCGTGAAATTTGTGAGCTTTCTATTCAAGCTTATAAAAATCAACAAAAAGTCGTTACCGAGAAAAACGACCCCAAATCATGGGCCGATATTCAAGAAAAAATCGGTAATATTGAATATTTTTTGGGACGCATGCATGATGACCCTCTCCGCATACAAGAGGCTCTATCATGTTTTCATGATGCACTTTATATTTATGAAAACGCCGGCATGACATCACAAGCCAAACAGATTAAAGCAGATATCGGTAAAGCCTACCAAAGCCTTGAAAAACTAAAAGAAAACGAAGAAGAAGACGAATAAAAACTTATTTTCCCTTAAACAGCACAAGCCGTGGCTTAAAAATGCGCAATTAGCGTATTTGCCATCTGTTGATGATAACCAACTCGCATTTTCGAAAATATTGACAAAACCGTCTTGACATAAACGATGGTATATGATAACTTCCTATCAACTAATCATTATTTAACAATCATTAATTCTTTATTTTTATGAAACAGGATAAAATTTCTTTTACTCTTGGTCAGTTGGAGGAGGTCAAAGATGATCCTTACGAACTGCAAGAGTTATTGCAAGATGTCAATTACAGTACCTACAATGGCGAGACCAAGGTTCTGCTGTTTGCTTTTATGTACGCCGGCAATATGTTGGAAAGGCTTCAAGAAAGGGAGTTCAAGCTCTCTCCTGATGAACAGGTCAAGCTTGAACGCCTGTACGCCGACATAATTACCAATGTGTACAATGCCGTAGACACCTACCAGCTTAGCGATATACGTGGCAGCCTTGGCTTGCGATATAGCCAATTGTTATTGCCCATACAGAGAATTACCGATCCACTGATCAAGGCTATCTGTACATACGATCGGGCTAAAATGCCTGTATCTTTCACCATGGAACAGTTGGAAGAGGTCAAAGACGACTACCGCGGACTACTTTTTCTTCTGCAAAATGTCGACCACGACAGATATAATAATGTAACTGGACATGAAGAGATTATATTTGGAGAAATAGAACCTTTGCTGATGGCTCTGCTGTACGCCGACGAGATGTACAAGAAGATTGGAAAAGCCGAGCTTCCGCAGATTAAGGCTCTTTTGCCGGATGAAAGAAAAAGGCTTGAAAGTCAATTCTTTGACATAGTCACAAATTTGACTAATACTGTACACGAGCAACAAGTATTAGAGATCATCGACGACATCGACCCACATCAATTAGCACAGATTATGTGCGGTAAAGGCGACCGCGTGCTGAAAGGCACCAATGTTACCATTGATGCTATTTGTTGCGTAATCTACTGGTTCCACCATAAAGGTTATGAGGGATGCCACGAAACAGACCTCAACACCTTGAACGGACGCATGTTGCGAAAGGAGGAAGCCGCTCGTCAGTTCCTCCCAAAAGAACCGATGTATCAGGAATATAGCTTTCGCTGTCAATGTGGCCGCTATGCCTTGCGTGAGGGCTTTTTTGTTGATGGAGAGGCTCACACTACGGAGTGTGGTGGTCATTGCAAACGCTAATATTTCTTGATTGAAAACTTATCAATCAAACACCTCGTTCTTTGTGAACGGGGTGTTTGATTTTTTAAAACTTACATGTTACGCCTTTTTCAATAACAATTGTCATTATTTCAACCAACCAGTCATCCCTATTTTTCGACTTGTCGAAAAATTCCAGGGATCTTCAAATTTTTTAAAACATTGTAGATCGCCTGACCAAAAGACTTACGCTTTTGGAGCGATGACATATTTTTATTTTAACGGCTCATCCGCACAAAAAAACCGCCCTCGTTCTGGGCGGACTGCATAAATTGGCGGATGAGGGGCGCTAAG
>JAEEYV010000007.1 GCA_016288295.1 Alphaproteobacteria bacterium | reverse complement strand
AAGCCCTCTATGCTCTATTAAGTAGTTGACAACATCGGACAGCCATTTAACCATTGTAGCTTGCGAAAAATAAGAATCTCTGAGTTGTTTATCTAACCATCTAACTAAATTTTCAGCTGTCCAGTTATCAACACTCATAAATGCCATTTCATATTGGTCTTCACCTGTCGGAGAATATTTTAAGCTATGGTTATCAATATCAATCATAAAACCATTGCCTTGTTTCGTTATTGTAAACTCGTTTTCATTAAGTTGATATGGGGCATAATCATTTAAATCCCAATCAAAATACTCAAAAACAATCTCTGGGTCAGCCAATTCAAGCTCGCCCTGCAATTCAACCATCATTTGCGGAACTTTGAATTTTTCACCATTTTTAGCTGGTGATGGCTCTTCTTGTTCTTTCTTATAATTAGCAAATTTATTTTCCAGTTCAAACTTTGCATTATCATCATTCAGCACAAGTTTAACTTTTTCAATATCTTCTTGCGTAGTTTGAGGAGTAAAGGTAATGCTTTGCGCTCCGTCGGTCTCTCTTGTTAGCGTAACCGTCGTTGGTAAATCTTGTGCTTTTATAACTGTTTCTGGTTTTAATATAACTTTATTCGGTTGTGGATTACTGCTAAATAAGTTATTTGATATTGGCTTTTGTTCGACCACACTTAGAGCTTCATCATCAGAAAAACCTTTATCACCTAGTTTTTTAACAATACAATCAGTAGCCACACCGAATTTTGGTGACAATACATAAGCATAAGCCTTATTTAATGCCGATATTTTACGGCTCTTGGCATAAGGCATACGCATAACACGACCGAGCAATTGTTCAACTGCCGTATCGCTTTGAACATTAGCCAATGAGCACAACACATATGCAAAAGAACAGTCCCAACCTTCTTTTAAGGCTTGAACAGTAATTATAAAGCGTATCGGACAATTTTTATCAAACACATTAACGCCATCAAGCTCTTTTTGGTCACCAGTTGCAATAGCAATTTGTTCTTCGGGAATTTGTTGTACGTTAATCAAATTATCTTTAAGTTTTTCGACCGTAACTTCACCTTTGATGTCTTGGGCTTGAAACAACAAAATCGGGCGCAGATATTCTTTTTCGTGTCCAGCGGCTTTTTCTAGTTCATCTCGTTTTGCAATAGCTTCGGTAACAGCAGGCTCCCAATTATTATGTTCAGTTAATGCAATCGGAAGTTTTATCATTTCTTCTTCTTTAAGTTCTGTCGCATACACATTATAAAGCGTGTTGTTTTGCAACCTTGGTGTCGCTGTTAATTCAATAATTGCCGAAGGATTGATACGCCCTTGCATTTCCGCATTTAAATTTGTAACCACATTATGCGCTTCATCCACAATCATTATTGGTCTTTGAGCATACAATAGGTTTGCAAAAGAATACTTCAACTGACCTTTTTCATCTCTTTCCATACCTTCTTGAGCTGTAATATGCGTAAAGTGTGGCTCTAAGTTTTCATTATGTTTATAAACATTATATTTTGCTGTATCTTTCTTAGTAAATGATTGAATGGTTGATACGACAATACATAAGTTTTGCTCTATATCAGCTGGACGAATATTAAACTTTTCATCAATATCAAAAACCTTAACGTGACCACCGAATTGCTCGTCTAATACTTCTCTATACGGATGTCTTGGATTTTTCAAAGCTTCTGCGGTTTGTTGGCGTATTGTATCAGATGGCGTAAACCATAAAACTATCGGAAATTCACGCTCCATCCATACTTCACTGACTATTTTAAGAGCGTGGGCTGCTATAATTGTTTTACCACCACCAGTCGGAACTTTTAAGCAAACCCTTGGCGTATTCGGTATTGTCGACCATACCGTATAAGGACTTTTCAACTTTCCTAAACGATAACTGATTTCTGGGTCTGAAACAATATTTTCAAAGGCTTGTTGATGACCGCAGATACGAGCTTGTTCAAAGAACTTGCGTAAAACATTAAGCGTATTATTTTGATAGTTTTTCAGTTGCATAGCATTTTACCTTATATCAAATAAATCCAATTCAGGCTCATCTTGTGACTGACTAAGATGTGGTAAATTGAATAGAAGTTGCTTAGGAATAGGTTTAATTTCGGTATCGTTAAATTTGAAAACGGTATCTATTTTCTTACCAACAACCTTTTCTTCACCGTTTATCATCTGTCTTTCATAACGAACTAATGCCGTTATAATATCGTTGTTTCTTGTTGATTTTAAAGGATACTGTCCTAATAAGAAATCATTTTTAAATTCTTCATCTGTGATATTCGCATTTAAATTTTGTTTAGTTTTCTTATCCTTAAATGACCATTGATTATCCGATGGAATATTAACTGGTTTGTATATAGTTAACTCTTGCAAAACTAAGGTATCAGGAAGCTCTCGAATAATATCTTGCGAGATATACCGAGGCAAATCAGGACGCTTAATGATAAAATTTCTATCATTTGTAAAACCAATTCCTTTAATATCTATATTTTTGCTACACATTGTATAGAAATCGCTTTTTGCCTTAATGGCAATATCTAAATTTATTTCTTGCGGAATCTTTAATTGTTCTGTATCTTGCGAATAAAAGCCAATAATTGAATCTTTTACCATTTCTCCGTGATTTTCGCCATATTCAGAAGGTGCTTTTCCTGTTAATCCTTTAATAAAACCACTCATATATTCTTCAAGAGGATTTACTAATATAGCTCCTACTAAAAGACCACCAAACCATCCTTTGAATGAGCCATTTCGGCTGGACAAACAGATATTTCATATTTTGCATTTTTATAACATTGTCCAACTATCGCTGAACTAACTTTTTGCAAGCTATTTGCCATTATAACAAAGTCATTTACTGGTAAATAGTTCTTCTCTATATCAAAATGAAATAAAATTCGCTCAGCCATCATCTACCTCGCTTTGATGTCATAAGGGGTTTGTTTAAATTCAATATGCAAGGTTTTTAGGCGTGCTGGAGAGATACGAGAGCTTTCACCATAAATTACCAGTTTTTCGTATGGTATGTGCTTCATATCGTCTAAAATCACGTTTAAGGTCTTGTTTGTTAAGACATTACCGCCATCAACTCGTTTATCTCTCAAAATACCATTATAAAGCAATGCGTATGAAACATTGTCGCAAGTTCCAAGATATGTTGATTTCTGTGCTGGTTTGTTAAATGGTGTTTTTGTCTCTGTAAACCATATATGGGCTGATAAGTTTTCAAAACTAATATTTTCATTAATACAACCATCTGCATCAAAAACTTGTTCGCCTAATTTATAGAACCGAAAACCACCGCCACCTTGCCAATTAACAGATTTTGAAATGCCACCTTGTTCACCATCAATAACAGCTTTCAAACGAGGCACACAATGTGTTATAGCGTGATTTCCCATTTCTATACCAATATAACGACGTCCCATCTTATGCGCCACAGCTGCTGTTGTGCCTGAGCCAAGAAAACTATCCAACACAAGGTCATTTTCTTTGGTTGCAAGATGCAGAATACGATGCATTAGTCTTTCTGGTTTTGGTGTAGTGAAAACTTCATTTTCGTTAAATTTCTTTACTTCTGTTTTTGCTTCTTGGTTATCTCCAACTTCATCTCTAAACCATATGGTTAATGGCACAAATCCTTCTTTTACGTCAGTTAAGAACCTTTTATATCTAGGAACATTATTTCCTGTTGTTCCAAAATATATCCGATTTTCTGCGATAAGTTGAGCCATTTTTTCTTGAGAAAATCGCCAACTTGTACCAGCTGGCGGCATTACTATTCGTCCAGTTGGTGTGGTTATAGGGTATATATCTTTTTCGCTAGGTGTTTTTACGTGACAAGGACCAGAAGCCCAAACTCCTCTTGGATCATTATCTGGATTAGTATAATTATTTTCGCTATCATCACTTCTTTGTAAGAGGTTAGGTCTCCATATTTCCTTATTTTTTGCATAACATAAAATATGGTCGTGATTGTCACTAAACCACTTGGCATCATTGGCTCGTGTATGTTTTTTTTGCCATATACAATTTGCAACAAAGTTTTTACGACCAAATATTTCATCGCAAAGCACTTTTAAATAGTGATTTTCATCATCATCTATTGAAATCCAAATAGAACCATCTTCGCGCAAAAACTCTCTCAATAACTCCAATCTTGGTGACATCATAGACAGCCAAGTTGAATGCTCCAGATTATCATCATATTGCAGTTTTTTACCATCTGTTGTAAACCTCGAACCTGTATTATAAGGTGGATCTATGTATATGCACTTCACTTGACCTGCATAAAACGGTAACAATGCCTTTAATGCTTCAAGATTATCACCTTGAATTATCATATTTTCTTTGGTTTTGTCACCATAACCAAGCTCTGGCACTTCTTCCAATAAGCGGTATGGTGTGTTCGTCGCAGTCTTTAAGGCATCATCTCGCCCTAACCAGTTCAATATAGGCATTAAGTTATCCTTATAAAATTAGTTAAAATAAAGGTTGTTACATTTTATCTAAGCTATAAAAAAATGCAAGAAACAATTGAAATTTCTTTGAGAAAAAGATAGAAATTGCATTTATTTTTAGACAATTGGGGAGACTATAAAATTTAAACAAAAAAAAGAGGAAGTGTTCTTCCTCCTTTTTAATGGTGGATCCTGCCTGACTCGAACAGGCGACCAGACCGTTATGAGCGGCCCGCTCTAACCAACTGAGCTAAGGATCCATAAATAATACGTATGCGCCGAAATAACCAACTGAGCTAAGGATCCAACGCTTTTAACGTTGCTTGAAAATATTGCAAATAAATGCAATAGTCAAGAGATTTTTATGCCTTATAAATCGGAAATTTTGCACATAGGGCAATAACCTGTTGTTTAACCTTAGCAACTGCCATGTCAGCGTCTCCTGCCGACATGGCGTCAACAATATCGCCAATCCAATTACCAATTTGTTCGAACTCCTTAGTTCCAAAGCCTCGAGTAGTGCCGGCCGGTGTACCTACCCTGATGCCTGAGGTAACCTTTGGAGGTTGAGGGTCAAACGGAATAGCGTTTTTGTTGCAGGTTATGTGAGCGTTCTCTAGAGTTTGGGCAACAATGTCACCGGTCAAACCCTTGGGGCGCAAGTCAACCAACAATAAATGTGTGTCTGTTCCGCCTGAAACCAGTTCTAAACCACGTTTTTTTAAGGTTTCACCAAGAACTTTTGCGTTGTTTATGACATTGGCGGCATATTGTTTGAATTGAGGGGTCAAATCTTCTTTGAAACAAACCGCTTTGGCGGCAATAACATGCTCTAACGGTCCGCCCTGAATGCCAGGAAATACCGCAGAATTTATCTTTTTGGCAATGTCTTCGCGGTTGGTTAAAATCATACCACCGCGAGGTCCGCGCAAAGTTTTGTGAGTAGTGGTTGTAACAACATCAGCGTAATCCAATGGGTTGGGCAACAGTCCGGCAGCAACAAGTCCGGCAAAATGTGCCATATCAACCATAAAATATGCACCAATACTGTCAGCAATTTTACGAAAACGGGCAAAATCTATTTTGCGAGGATACGCCGAGCCGCCGGCAATAATCAGTTTGGGCTGATATTCTTGAGCCAAACGTTCAACCTGATCATAATCAATCAAGCCATCTTGTTCGCGTACACCATAAGTAACAGAGTTAAGCCATTTGCCGGAAATGGAAACTTTGGCACCGTGGGTCAAGTGTCCACCAGCGTCTAAAGACATACCGAGGACGGTATCTCCGGCGTGCAACAATGCCACATAAACCGCCATATTAGCCTGTGAGCCGGAGTGAGGTTGTACGTTGGCATAATCACACCTGAACAGTTGTTTCGCCCTCTCTATGGCCAAATTTTCGACCTTATCGACGAACTCACAACCTCCATAGTAACGGCGGAAAGGATAACCTTCGGCGTATTTGTTGGTTAAGATTGAGCCTTGAGCCTCGAGAACCGCACGAGAAACAATGTTTTCAGAGGCAATAAGCTCAATTTGGTTCTGCTGACGATTGAGTTCCTCTTTGATGGCTGTATAAATTTCATTGTCTTCGGATGACAAGTTACGCTCAAAATCCATAACTATATCCCCTCCTCTATTTTGGCCAAACGTCTGTTATGACGATCTCCCTCAAACTCGGTATGCAAAAAGATATCAATGCGACGAATGACGTCCTCAACCTTCATGGTACGACCGCCAAAAACCATAATATTAGCATTGTTGTGCTTTTTGGCCATTTCAGCAGTAAAATCATCATAAAGAATCGCGGCACGAATACCTTTGAACCGATTGGCTGCAATAGAAATACCTATGCCAGTGCCACAAATTAAAATGCCTAAATCAGCATTACCTTGCAAAAGACATAAAACCATTTTGTGCGCAATATCAGGATAATCACACGAATCTGCAGAATGCGTGCCTAAATCTTCAAGAGTTGTCCCCAGGGAGGAAAAATGTTTTCTGATTTGTTCTTTGAGTTCAAAACCACCATGGTCAGATGCTATTGCTATCTTCATTTTATATGCCTTTCGCTATTTATATGACGTTGATGATAAAACAAAACGATACAAAAAAAACACATTTTTATGTTTTATGCAAAAAAAGTTATTGACGAGATAAAAAAAGGTTGTATATATATTACTCGCTGAAGCGCTCGAGACGGTAAGGCCGGTTGGCAGAGTGGTTATGCAGAGGACTGCAAATCCTTCTATATCGGTTCGATTCCGGTACCGGCCTCCAATAATTTTTATTCCGGCTTAGCTCAGCGGTAGAGCAATCGGCTGTTAACCGATTGGTCGTTGGTTCGAATCCGACAGCCGGAGCCATAAAACGAAAAGCATCTCCCTTGTGGGGGTGCTTTTTGTTTTATCAGATTTCGGTTCGGATTTGAACCAACGAGAAGTTGGTTTGACTACAAGCGAAAGGCGAGCGGAAGCGCGCCGGTGAGCATTTGCAAATGAGTGCAGTGGAGGAGCCGGCAATAAAGTGCCATGCGATGCCATCCGACAGCCGGAGCCAAAAAAAACTACCCTTGGTGAGTAGCTTTTTTTGTTGATAGCATATGTTTTAGGAATTATGTCAAAAACAATTGTTAGAGTGTGGAAGTTTTTATCTGAAATTAACGACTAGTTGTGCGAGTTCTTCTTATCAAAGACAGACGATGATTTTCAAATCCGTCTCCACTCATAGGTTCCCTCTCACGTTGTGATTTTAATGGGTGTGATTCAACATCTTTTTCTAATTCTTCTTTGTGATATAGCTTTATATGAGGTTTATCTTTAATATAAAAATTTACAATATCGGCAAAAGTACTATTTGCTTTGCCCAATTTTTTATCTACGGCCTTTTGTAAATCTTCAAAAATGCGTGCCTCTAAGTTTTCTACAACCCACTCATTAATACAAAAATATTTAGTCTTTAGTGAGAATTTTAAATTCAAGTCCTCAATATTGTTTTCCTTATCTATTTTTTCACCCATTATTTCTTGTAAATCTGAAAGGAGCCCAGCCTGTTGCATATCTTGAAAAATATCTTTTCGTAAGTTATTGCCTACTTTATTTCCCATATTAATACAATGGCTAATTCCACGTAAAAGTCTTATATATACATCATACCCCTCACTAACTTCATAACCACAATCTTCTTTCATATACTGCAGAAAAGATTTACAAACGCCATTGTAGCTACCGTATGCAATATTTAAGGATCCACATTCTTTAATCGTTTTAGAAAAAAACTCATCTGGTAAAATTATGCCTCTAATTTAACTTGGTAAAATACGTGAAGTATGCGCTTCAAAAGGTATGCCAGATTTTTGTGCCTCATCTCCACGCCAATAATCGGTTTCACAAACAAAAACAATGCCTTGACTGTAACTATAGCCATATTTGCAATCTTGTCCCAATTTACTTGATCCTGTCTGGCAAAATTGCGGAGAAATCATAACAGAAACATTGTGTTGTCCATTATAACTCCAGAGGGAATCAGTATTTTCAGGAATATCTAATTTCTTAATTTCACAAAGTGGCAGTATACCATGTTCTAAGATGGAAGGTAACCTAAAGATTGCACCATGAATTCCATGGTAACAGTATTTCTTATCTAGCAAAGGGTTATCTCTGTTTACAGTTTTTGTCATCAATACTCCCAGAAACCTAAATAAAACATAGTATATGATACACTTTTTTCATTGTTTTGTCAATATTGAAACCTCCTCAAAAGGTAGCTTTTTTTTTGTTAGTATAAATGAATACAGCTTTCTGATGTATCGTTTCTATAACCCTCAATTATTGAGGCTATGAACACACTTTCTTTTTCGGTCAGTTTATAGGTTGGTTTGTGGCGTCCGATTGATTTCAAAAATTCAGCGATTTCATAGCGCAATCCGTCGTCTTTGAACTCGACAAACACTTTTTTTACTTGGTTTGTATCTTCAAAGCGGATTTCAAAATATTCGGTTTTCCACCACGGGGCCGGAATGTAAATATAGCCTCTAGTACCAGAAATAACACAGTTGCCTTCTTTTTTAATTCCCAAACCGACAGTTGCCGTAGCAATAGCATTTTTATATTGCAAAATAACTTTATTCATCAAATCTATGCCGGTTTCAGTATCTTTATAATCCGTATAAATGACTTTTTGCGGTTCGGTCCCTAAGATTTTGGCAATCAAACACAGGGGATAGCTTCCCAGCTCTGTTAGGCTGCCACCACCCTGAGATAAATCATATTCTCGAAGCTGTTTGTTGGTTTCAAGTTTGGTAAATGTGGCCTCAATATCTTTGACATTGCCTATAACGCCACTTTTTACTACCGCCAACAAGTGGTTGAAGCACGGTGTATATGCAGTTTTTATGGCTTCTTGGATAATGAGGTCTTTTTGCGTTGCCAATGAATATAGTTCCTGAGTTTCGGCAGCACTTAAGGTCATTGGCTTTTCACACAAAACATGTTTTCCGCTCAATAAGGCTTCTTTGGCAAATTGATAGTGCAATGTATGAGGCAAAGCAATATATACGGCATCAACTTTTTGCAAGAAATTGTTGTAGTCCGTATAATAGTCTACAAGGCTGAACTCCTTGCAGAACTCGGATAGTTTTTCCTGATTGCGACCAAAGACATACTCTACTTCTATGCCACTTACAAAGCGAGCTTCTTTAACAAATCGCTTTGCAATACGACCATTGCCGACAACACCGAATTTTAGTATGCCGTTTTTGGAACTACGCAGTTCTGTTGAGGAAATACCTTTGGTTCTTTCAAGGTAAACGACATTGCAATATTCTTTCAAATAATCAAATTTTCCGATCCAATCCGAGCCGATAACAAATGTATCAACATCGTATTTTTGAATGTCTTGAATTTTTTGCCCCAAATATTCTTCAACAATAATCTGGTCGGCCAATCCGGTCTTCTTGACATTTTCAATACGCTCGACTAATGATTGCATAACGTTCAATTTGCCTCGTTGTTCATCATAATTTTCGCTAGTAACGCCGACAATCAAATAATCACCCATCTCCTTGGCACGTTTAAGAATGTTTATGTGCCCTTGATGAAGTAAATCAAATGTTCCGTATGTTATTATCTTTTTCATTTTTTGACATTCCGTTTTTCAATATAATTTTCGATGAGTTCAACTACTCGCTCCGAAGCTTTGCCGTCATCAACCACACCTCTGAATTTTTGGAAATCAGCCAATGTTTTTTGATAAAGCGGTTCATCAAAATAAGTTATACAATCAACCAATTCAGCTTCGTTGGTAGCAATAGAAAAAGGCATTTTTTCAAGCGGAATATAAAAATCACGCTCGTGGGTATAGGCAGCAATATCAGTAGCGTAAACAAAGGCCGGCTTCTTTTGTAAAACAAAATCCCATATAGATGATGTATAATCAGAAATAAATACATCTGCGGCTAGCAATATTTCTTGTATATCAGAATAAGTTGAAACATTAATCGCTTGAGGAAAAATTTGTGATAGTTCTTCTTTTTTTGACATGATAAGAGGATGAAGGCGCACCATGAACACCCATTGAGAGCCGAATTTTTCGGACAAAGCGGCACAGATTGCTTGAGAGTCAAGCTTATATAGATTTATATCTTTGCTGTCCCTGAAAGTCGGGGCGTAAATGGCAATTTTTTTATCAGCGGATATGCCAAAAGTTTGGCGCACTTTATCAATAATTTTTTGTTTTTTATCTTCAGAGTAGAAAAATATATCGTTTCGGGGATATCCTGTTTCTAATATAGGTCCGTTATAAAAAAAGTTAGTGCTGAATTTTTCCGTATCAAACCTGCTCGGTGTAAGCAAATAGTCGATATATGATGAATCTATTTTGGCTTTTTCTAGATAGTTGAGCATTTTTTCGTTATGTACAATATCTGCTTCTATCTTTTTGAAAGCAACGCTGCCATGCCAGGTTTGTATATAGAGTTGGTCTTTTGATTTTTTTATCCATCTCTTGAAATATGCTATTCTTTTGTTGGCGACCAAAACTTTAGATGTAGCAATATAACGATATGCATTAAAAGGGTTACTCTTTGCTAGTTTTATCTCTTTAGGAAATTCTTTTTTGTTTATCGTTTTATCTTTTCGATCAAAAAGCCAAACCAGTTTGTAGGGGAGTTTTTTTTCGATAACTTTCTCTGCAATATATTTCAGATTGCAACAAAATCCTTTTTGCCCCTGCACAAAAACAATGCGGTTTTTCTTAAACAAGTCTGCCTCCGCTTTTGGTTACACCGAACTTTATACCTAAAAAATGTACTATAATTTTGTTATTTTTATTTTCTACCCGACACATATTTTCAAGCATTTTACGGTACTTGAAAGAGGTATAATCCTTAAATTTTATAACCTTTGCAAATGTAGCATAATCAATATATTCTTTAACTGCTTTTACTTCTTCAAGATTGTAGGTTAAAAATTGCTCTCGTAATTTTTCGTAAAAAGCGTTTCTGATAGATTTTTCGGCTTTAGTATACGAGTTAAACCAACTCAATTGCGAATTGAGGCTGTTTACTATAAAGCTTCTTTGTGCGGATAAACTGACATCTTTTGAAAGATGACCTTTGATTATTTGCCAAGCATCAATACTATCTTGCCAATGCTTGCTATTAGTAGTAATTGAGCCTTTCCTTTTTCTATAATTAACTAACGATTTATTGATAACTGATACATTGTTGGAAGCGATAAATGCTCTGTAGTAAAAAAGTCGATCTTCAAAAGCGTAATGTTCCGAAAACTCAATATGATTGTTTTTGATAAAATCTGTTTTGTATATTTTAAACCAAGATTCAGAAGAAACTTCAAATGGTTTTAGCAATTTGTTTAGATTGATGTGATTGGTATCTTTTTCAGCTAGCAACAACTGAAATTTATTATGGTTACAATATTTTTTGCCCTTTGCTTCATAATAGGTAGAATAATTAAAAAATGCAAAGTCATTGCCATAGGTCTTAATTTGGTTATATGCCTGTTCACATGCATTCGGTTCCAACCAATCATCGGGATCAAGATACATCAAATAGTCTGCAGTTACATGTTCCAGCGCAATATTACGCACATACCCTACTCCGTGGTTTTCAGGCAGATTAATAACTTTGAAACGTTGATCTTGAGAGGCGTATTTTTGTAATATTGACAGGCTGTTATCCGATGAACAGTCATTTATGCAGATTGCTTCAATCTCCGGCAAAGTTTGACCTATAATACTATCCAAACATTGAGATAAGTATTTCTCAACGTTATAGACCGGAACAATGATAGAAACTTTGGGCGTCATGTTTAAGTCCTAATTAATCGGTACGCATAACCATCTGTGTTATATGCGGATTAGTTTTATTTTTTGCATGATATTCTCTTTATTAATTAAATCAAGTAAAATAAGCACTTTGTTAGCAAATACGGGCATAATAAATTATGTGCTTATAACGGCAAAACAGCGTATGTCACAAGGGCATACGCTGTTTTGATTAGTCAACTACTTGCACATCTTTATTTCCATGCAGAAAGATGTATGCTGGTTCTGGAAGCATGAGAGATATGTTCATCATACAGTAGAAACACTCAGCGTCATGTAGAGACATGGGACGACAAGGGTATGGTTCGCAACATGGCTTGCCATTAAAGATATTTACCTGTTTCCAACATTCCAAACCATGTGTCTTACGATACTGATATTCTGCATCACTGGTGACAGTATAGGTACTGTCACTGGTCCAACCTGGAAAGTAAATCTTAATACCCTTCTTCTCGGTGGGCGTGAGGGGCTCAAGCACCTCCTTTGCTAAGAAAACAAAGTCGTTGCAGATAAAGCTATTACTCATCAGCTCGGGAATGAGAGAGATGCGAGCCTCAAGTGAGCTATTTTTGACGACAGTGCAAAAATCTGCAAAAACTGCCGCTTGCTGCTCGGCAAAGCCCCAGTAATTTTCGCAAAACGCCTTAAGGAGCTTGAGAACATCGTCTTTGCTGAGAGATGAATTCTTCAAGCAAAGTTCGTGGCACACTTCAGCAAGTTTGGCAGGAGTTTGCCAGAATGCCATTTCTTCCAACATCCAACGACGATTGTTATCAGTAGGAAGAGCACGACGGCTGTAGTATGTTTTTGTAACGCCGTTTTCGTCGCATGTCCAACTCTTTGCGGTGTCTGTAGCGCCAGAAAGGTATTCTTCTGCGGTGATAAGGGTATACTCCTTGTCTTTGCACCAATCAGGAAAGTTGAATTTTATACCCAGCTTATCAAAACATGTGAGCTTCTCAAACAACGCTTTTGCCAGAGAAACAAATGCGTTGCACAAGGTGCTCTTGTCTATCAGAGCCGGGATCAGGGTTGAAGCCATGTCAGAAGCAAAACTCTTTTTGACAATTGCGGAAAAATACTCTGTGGCAAAACTTTGTTGTGTAGACAGGTCCTTAAACCCCTGATAATTTTGACTTGAAAATTTGCGATATCTCCGACCTTTGTCGTAGCTCCAATATTTTTCGCAAAATATTCCAAGCAATTCAAGGATTTCCTGTTGATTGAGGACGACCTCCTCATCACGAAGTTCGCGCAATTTCCATACAAATTCGTATGGTGGCAGGTTGCGCCATTTCTGTAAAGTTGATAAAAAATTATTCATATCAATCTATGTTTTGAAGTTAATAATAGTCTGAATTATAAATTTTGGGGTTGATTGTAATTGTTTTTTGTCAAAATGTCAACAAATTTATAAAATTGCAACCTAAAACAGCGTATGTCATAAGGACATACGCTGTTTTGTTTGCTTTTATATCATTTTTTCAAATGATAAGCTGTCGGTTTCGTCATCATAAATGATGAGGGCAACACAACAGTTGGGAACTTCGATGTCGTAATGCCCCAAGCCTGCCAAAAGTGTAGCAATGACACCGCCGTGGGTTGAGATGCCAATCGTCGTCTCTTTACAGTTGTGGGCAATATCCAACAACTTTTTAGAGATACGCTCAAAGACTTCATTTTTACTCTCGCTCCCCTCGCCGGGAAATTTGGAATCCCAATTGTCGGGACGAGGATGCAGGGCAGCGTAGAATAACTCAGGATAGAGCTTTTCAATATCGCTCACCTTTTGACCTTCGACATCGCCAAAGTTGCACTCCTGCAAACCATCGACAAAGTGCATGGGAACACCGAGAAGATACCCTGCAGGAAAAGTTGTCTCCTTAGCTCTCTTTAGTGTAGATGAATAAAACACCTCAATACCAAGTGGCAACAACTTTTTACTAAGTTCTTGAGCTTGGCGTCTGCCGTTCTCGTTGAGTCCTACATCTACTTTGCAGCCCTGAAAAATTCTTTGGGCATTGTAGTCCGTCTGACCATGACGGAATAAATAAAAAAGCTTCATAATTCTATATAATAATTGATTTTGGTGGTATTTTATACACTATTTCTGAAATAAATGCAAGTTTTTTTGTCAAAGTATCGGTTTGCAACCACAATAACGTTGATTGTAGAGTTCAAGCTCTTTAATCAGGTTGAGGCGGCGTTCCTGCATGCCTTTTTTGCGGGCTTCAATTTCAATATATGGTATACCGGTCTGATTTGACGCTCTTTTAGCGGCACGATTGACCTGATCAAGATCTTTCCAGCGTGAAGCTCCCAAAACTGAGGCTACTGCATCAAAACCATTCAATTTGGCGTATTCCATAACCCTTTTAAGGCGCATTTCAAAGCAAATATCACAACGCCGCCCTCTTTCCGGCTCTTTTTCAAGCCCTTGGGTTAAAGAACACCATCGTTCGTTATCATATTCTAGCTCAATGAAATTTATGCCATACAGTTGGCAAACACGCTGGTTTTCATCACGGCGCTTATGATATTCTGACTCAGGGCGGATGTTGGGATTGTAAAACACTACAGCAAAATCAGCCTGCTCATGAGCAAGTTTTTCAATAACAGCGCAAGAACAAGGGGCGCAACATGATAAAAGCAAAAATTTCATTATTTTCTCCTGCGTTTGAACATAACAGATTGTTTTTTAAAAAGCAAGAGAGCCACGGACTAAACCGTAGCTCTCTCGCATTAAATTACTTCACTCCCATGGTGGACAACATGTTTTGCAACTTGTCGTATTCTTCAGCAATGAAGACAGGGTTGTACAGTCTCCATTTTCTTGCACCGGCACGGAACGACTCGGCTTTGTCCTTGGGCACAACGAGTGTTACTTTGAGCGACAACTCCGAACAGTACTGCAAGGCGCCGTACATAGCCTGCCCGGTAATGTTGGTATCGTACAGTGAGCTAATCAATGGGATAGCTAAAGATTCGGCCCCAACACGGGCAGCTTCTTGTACCGCAGCATAGACAGCCAGCTGAATGTCTGCACGATACTTGTCGCGGAAACTGATGTGCAAATCACCGTCTGCCTTGTTACTCTTGCCATCTCGGTACTCTTTGTTGGGCAAGATAACTGAAAAAATCAGATATCTAACTCCGGCCAATCCGGTTTCGTAGCTAAGAGCGGTGCCTACTGGTAAGGTCTTATTATCACCTCGCAGAACGTCATACATCGGAATGTATTGTCCGCACTGATGGTGCGCAAGTGCTGAGTTTGTGCCATAAAGGCAAGTACTGTTAGTGTACTGAGGCACAAAATAAGCCTGAGCTCTGACTTCAGGCAAATAGCCTTCAAAAATTGAAATTTCCATATATGATAATTGATAAAAAAATTGGTTAATGACGAAAATGTATCAAATATATTTCGTTATGTCAAGATTTTTGTCGAGCATTTTAAAACAAAAATAGAGACAGGGTGTGGCCATGTCTCTATTTTTGTAATGTTCGGCTTCAATGCGTTATTCTTCACGCACTTCTACAAATGACGGATGATTGATTGCCCACTCGGTACAAGCATCAACAAAATACTCAGTACCACGCGGAACTGCAACGGTTATGTCGTGCAGTGTACACTCCTCAGGGAAAAACTCTTTGCATTCTACAGACTTATCCCATAATGATAATGCATTCATTATGGCGCCTGCTGATTCTGCATAGGTGAGAAAACCAGATTTTCCCTCATCGCCAACGGCACAAATGGGAGGAATGACCAGATGTGTGAAAGAGCCACATTCAGCAAGCAACAGTGATAAGGTGATGGCACGCTCAGAAGCAACGACTGCGTCTTGTCGCTCGTTACGAGGCATTCCGCGAGTTACAGCATTTAGCAAAAATTTGCCATCAGGCATAACTTTGCCGACAACATGCCCCCACTCAAGAGTTCGATTGTTGCTTGTCGCCTTACGCAGATCTTCTTTATATATACTAAATCCTTCCTCAGTATACACTACAGAAAGATCTGCAGTCTCCTCAATCGGTAAAAATCGATCTCGATACTGCTGAACAAGATAAGCATCAGCACCGTTACCTACTGCTGACATAAGGCAATCCACCACGCGCAAAGATAAATTTTTAAAACAAAATTCGATAGGTTTCATAATTTTTAAGAATAATTTAGATAAATATATAATTTGTGCGTATTGTATCAACATCAAACGCATTGTCAAGATTTTTTATCAAAATATTTTATGCGGCAGCTGAGGCTGAGAGTTCTGCTAATACTTCTTTTTTCAAAGTTACGTTATCAATTTTGCCGGTTGCCGACATCGGGATTTTATCCTTATACAAAATGGTGCGTGGCATATACAATTCCGGATAACCATTTTGTTTGATAAAATCACGCAGTTTTTCCATAGTCAAACTCGGCTCGTTGGTTACGACTACAATCTGCTCTCCTTTGTGTTCGTGCGGAATTGCAACAACACCGCAGGCAAAGTCGTCTTTGCCCTCATAAGCGCTGGCAATCATGTTTTCAACTGCACGCAAAGATACCATTTCACCACCGATTTTAGCAAAGCGCTTAATGCGATCTTTGATGCTTATAAAGCCGATGGCATCAATATCAACCACATCTCCAGTATGGTACCAACCATCTTCAGGCGGTACCAAAACACCAGGATTGTCGGCAAAAATGTAACCGGCCATAACATTCGGACCTTTGACTACAAGCTCACCACCTTTTTCAATGCCGTCAACATGATCCAAACGGCATTGCATACCGGGGCAAAGTTTGCCGATAGTGCCAAATTTATTAAACACCATGTTGTTGCCGGCAACGGCAGGAGAACATTCTGTCGTACCATAAGCTTCCATGAGGCGAACCCCCAAACGCTCGTTCAAAATGTTGCGGGTATCAAGTTTTACGCCTTCAGCACCGGCATAACACAAACGCAATGTACCAAAATCGAGCGGATGGGAAATTTTGGCATAACTGCGGAAGAAAGTGTCGGTTCCTATCATTACCGTAGCTTCAAGTTCGTACAGCAAATCACTGATAACACGGAAGTGTAACGGCGACGGATATAAGAAAACTTTTGCTCCCTGATAAAGTGCGTAGAGTGTACCCAAAACCAGGCCGAAACTGTGGAAAATAGGCATTGAGTTCAAGACAACATCGGTACGGTTAAGAGTTTCAAAAGTAGCAATCTGCCATACGTTGGAAATCACATTTCGGTTGGATAAAACAACCGCTTTCGGAGCTCCTTCAGACCCGGAAGTAAACAAAATTACCGCACGGTCGTCGGCTGTGGCTTTGTAGGGAACATATTTGACCTTGTATTGCAAATAAGCCAAAATTTTGGCACCTAAAGAAACCTTTTTGCCGACCTCTTCCAAATAACAAACCTCAAAGCCGTTTTGTTTGATGGCATCAACCACAGCTTCAAGTCCGGCTTTTTTAACAAACATTTTAGAAGTAATAACTTTCTTTGCAAGGGTGGTTTTTAGCCCGCTGATAATGTTTTGAACGCCGGCACTAAAGTTGATCATAACCGGAACCTGACCGTACGCATTGAGCCCAAAAAACGTACAAATAGCAGCAACCGAGTTGGGCAACATAATCGCAACAGATTCCTGGTGAGCGGCGTCTTTGTGGAAATAGCGTCCCAAAACATATGAGGCAAGCATAATATCCTTGAAGCTTTTGGGCTTGCGAGTTATGTCTTCCAAAACCTTGGGGCGTTTGAAACCACAAGCCCTTTTAGCGTGAATTTTAGCCGCTTTTATCAACTGAGTAAACACGGTCATTTGCGGATTATACATGGACTCAAAAGCCTGCTCACGCATAATCATATAAATTTCGTTGGAAATGTGGTTGCGTTGATGGCGGAGTTCGTCTTTGAGTTTGAGTGGGCGCGGTGCATCAACCACAATTTTAACCTTTGGAAAATAGCGACGAGGCAAACGACCACGAGTGCGTGAAAAGTGACAATATTGCAGACCATTGATCCAAATAGGAATAACGGGAGAATCGGTTTTGTCGGCAAGAAGACCTGCGCCTTCGTAAATTTTCATAATATTACCATTGTTAGTCATGCGGCCTTCGGGAAACATTAAACAAAGGCGACCTTCGTTGACTTTGGCAATGAGTTGTTTCAAATCAGGAACATCAATATTGCCGTATTCCATAATATCTGCAGTTTTCATCAGTAAACGCACCCAATAGTTGCGATAAAGCTGTCCGTGAAGGGCAAAAATCGGGTTGCCGGGCAAAAAGGCAAACAAAACTATTGGATCAACATAAGAAACATGGTTGGAAATATATAATCCTTTGGTTGGTAGTTTTGAAACGTCAAAGCGCATTTCAAATCTAACCTTAAACAATCTGAAAAAACAGCGCAAACAAAAGCGCACAAAGTCACGCATCATAGTCTTTTTCTCCAAAAACGAACATACACTCGGTATATTACACTTTAAATGGGGTGTAAAGTAGTTACTTTAGGGAAACTGTAAAACTCACTTAAAGCTAATAATACCAGGCTATGTGTCAATAAATTTTAGGCTTCGGCAACAACACCATTCTGCATTGCCTCAAGACGAGCAAGACGCTGTTCAGTACTGGGGTGAGTGCTAAACAAACGTGATAACGCAGCAGAACCACTAAACGGATTGACAATAAACATATGAGCGGTTTGAGATGTTGCGCGGCTTATGGTTTGGTTTTTGGCATAACCCTCAAGTTTGGCCAAAGCTGACATTAACCATTCCGGATGTCCGGTCAAATTGGCGGCACCTTCATCGGCACGATATTCACGTGAGCGAGAAATTGACATACGGATAACAGTTGCGGCAATCGGCATAACTATGGCCGCAATAAGACCACGTTTGCCGTTGCTTGTTTGTCTGTTGGCATTGCCGCGAGCAAAGTTGCCTAACATAGCAATAGCTCCGGCAAAAACGGCGGCGACAGTGCCAATCAAAATATCATAGTGGCGCACATGGCTCATTTCGTGTGCTAAAACACCCTCGATCTCTTGCGGTGTCATCAAATCAAGTAGACCTTGGGTAGCGGCAACGGCGGCGTGTTTGGGGTTACGCCCCGTAGCAAAGGCGTTGGGAACTCTCTCGGGAATAATATAAACCTTGGGCATAGGCAGACCAGCTTTTTGCGACAGGCGTTCAACAATATCGTAAAGCATGGGGTTTTTAGAGGCATCAACCGGAGTAGCCTTATATTGGCTTAAAACCATTTTATCACTGAAAAAATAGCTTATAAAATTTGTGCCGAGAGCGGCATAAAAAGCAGTTTTCATCCCCTCTGCTCCACCAATGGCATTGCCTACCCACATAAAGGCAAGAACAAGAACGGTCATAAGTGCAAAAGTTTTAGTCTTTTCCATAGTCATAGTTCCTTTTTGTATTTGCATAATTGCAGTAATAATCTGCAACAAATCAAACAAAAAATCAAGAGATGATTTTTTGTAATGAAACAAATTATTGCCTTGCGATTTGACCGCTTGGTTTTTATGAAAAAAAAATTTGAAGATCCCTAGACGTTTTCTGGCGAAAACGAGGGATGACTGGTTCTTATTGGGAAAATGATGTTTGTTTTAGAAATAACTGTAAAACAAAAAAAGAGGCTATGTTTTATGCATAGCCTCTTAAATTATTGTTGATAGAGTATATTTATCTCTGACAATACATATAGTTTGGACCACAACCACCCCAAGGATCAGCATGTTCTATAGGTTTATCATTTTTGTCCTCACAAGTGCGTTGTGTAACTGATGAATATGTGGCACTGAATGTATTTACATTACCATCAGCTGTACTTTTATAGGCTTCCGGTGCGGTATAATGAGTACGGCAATTATCGTTCATCTCTACCTTCTTAGCCCCTGAAGATGGCAATACCACATTACCTTTCTCATCTTGTTTCAACATCTGCGCGCTGGCGCTAAAGCTCCACAGTAACGTCAATGCTATAATTAAAAGAAGTTTTCTCATGACCATTCTCCTTAAAAGATAATCGTTCTAGAACCGATATCACATTCCCACTTTTGGTATTTTTATTGTACCATATTTTTGAATGTTGGTCAAGATTTATCGAACGAACAAATTTTTATACCTCATTGTTTAATTTGCTAAAAAAATCAGAATAGTTGCAATATTGTTTTAAAAAATTTGAAGATCCCTGGAATTTTAAAAAAATGTCATGCCTCCGAGCATTAAAAATGCGAGGTCAAGGCATCTTCAATATTTTTAAAGAAAATAAGGAAAATGTTTTATTTTTTAAAAAATTTGAAGATCGCTTGACCAAAAGACTTACGTTTTTGGAGCGATGACGGTTTTGATTTAATAAAAACGAGCGATGACGGTTTGTTTTTTTGATGACATAGGGAAAAAATTGTGATATAATGAAGTTCTAAATTAATTAAGTTGTCTATTATTCTGGATTGTGACGTATTCGCAAAACTTTAATAATGGACTTTTGTTTAATCTTCAATTTTTTTACTATGAAGAAAAGTTTTGTTTTAACCGTCGTAGGGTTTGTTCTGTTTGCAATTGGTGTAGCGATTATTGCCATTGCTGAAAAGAACTCAATTGTACTCCCTGTGTGGGCAACCGTTGTATCATGTGGCTTGACGATTGCGGCAGGAGTGCTTGCGGTTTGTTCAAATTACGTGGACAAACAAGTACCCAACCGCAAGCCACTCATGGTGATTTTCACCATGTTTCCAATTATGGCCGTCATGTACGCTCTGCGCTATGCTGATGTTGTTTCAGATGAAGTAGCAGGTTATACATTAATAGCTGTACTTATTATTGGAAGCTTTCTTGCTTTCCACTTCGATGAGAATTATCGATTGAAGAAAAAAGCCGAGCCCGCGGATAATGCCGATGCCGACGAAACCAAGCCTCTCCCTGATGTTGACGATGTGACCGTTGTCTGCGGGGAGGAAGCTGTGGTAACTGAGTTAGAGTTTCCTGAAGGAGCAACCCTCCTCGTCCTCGGTGAGGATGGTAATCCCGAACTCGATGAGTACGGGAGACTCCAATTTTATGACGATGAAGGTCATCGTATTTATGGTGTCAGTGCTCTTGGTACTGTTACCAAAATTACAGAGACCATCATCGAGATAACAAAGGAGGATGGCAGCACCATTACCGTCAATTGCGACGGTAGCGTTGAGGGCAATATTCCTGATTCGCCCTACGTTCCCAGCCCTGATAACAAAGTGGGGTGGCGGAGCGTATATCAGGGCATCAGGGAGCGTCTCAAGGAGCGCCCCCAGGAGAAGTAAACGTCACAAACTCCCTTCGGGGAGGAAAAATTAAGAAGGAGGTTGTCGCGAGACAGCCTCCTTCTTTTTGTTATGCCTCCGAGGACAAATGTCCGAGGTCAAGGCATCTTCAATATTGTTTAAAAAAATTTGAAGATCCCTGGAATTTTTTGCCAGAGGCAAAAAATAGGGATGACTGGTTAGGTTTATAAGAAAAAATTTGAAGATCCCTGGACGATTTTGCAGGCAAAATCGAGGGATGACAGTTGTTTTAGCGATGACAGTTGTTTATTGGAGCGATGACAGTGATTTTTTAGGGAATAAAAAAGGCTGTTTCTCAACAGCCTTTTTGAACATTCGAATGTGGAAAATAATTTTTAGTAGTTAACGGTTACGTTATATGTTCCGGTATGTTCACCTTCTTGAGCACTACTAGAGTCTACACTTAGTGTACCGCCCACGTACAAATTGTTAGTACCAGAAACTAGTGAAACCTCACTTCCACTTCCTGACACTGCCGCTGTTTCGGCACCATTATTAAGCTTATATTTAACAGTTCCTACACTTCCCACTTGAGCAATATTAAAGCTGGTGTCAATAGCTATGTGAGCACTCTGTGCCTGTGGGGCAGTAATAGTAAAATGGCCGGCTGTTGGAGTATTACTATCTTCAACACATTTACCAGAATTACCACAATCTCTAGCACCCGCTGTACTTAACACGACAGTATGGTCTGCATCTCCTAGCATCGTACCAAAGTTCATTGGGCTGGAGGTATCAGCAGCTATAGTAAGGGCTGAAATAATCTTAGCTTTAGCGGTACCAGATGTTGAAACTGAAGCGGCCATGACTTGGTGTGCGGTGAAGCACAGAGCAATGGCGGTTAAAGGGAATAAAATTTTATTCATTTTTGAGATCTCCTAAGTTTATTCGAAAAATTTTCTGGTTCGAGGATAAAACGAAAGTAGTAAAAAAATCATTAACCTACATAAAAAGATATATTCTTTTGTTTTAGGAAGGAAATTTGTAGATTCCTGGATGTTAAAAAAATGTCATGCCTCCGAGCATTGAAAATGCGAGGTCAAGGCATCTTCAATATTGTTTTAAAAAGTTGTAGATCCCTGGAATTTTTTGCCAGAGGCAAAAAATAGGGATGACGGTTTGTTTTTAATGACAATAAACAACTTGTAATGCCTCCGAGGACAAGTGTCCGAGGTCAAGGCATCTTCAATATTTTTAAAGAAAATAAGGAAGATGTTTTATTTTTTTAAAAATTTGAAGATCGCTTGACCAAAAGACTTACGCTTTTGGAGCGATGACAGGTTTTATGATGGTTTTTAAACAACCTGTCATGCCTCCGAGGACAAGTGTCCGAGGTCAAGGCATCTTCAATATTTTTATTAAATAAGGAAAATGTTTTATTTTTTAAAAAATTTGAAGATCGCTTGACCAAAAGACTTACGCTTTTGGAGCGATGACGGTTTT
>JAEEYV010000006.1 GCA_016288295.1 Alphaproteobacteria bacterium | reverse complement strand
TTGGTTAAACTTAAAATCGTATGAAAACGAGGATCAGATGCATAGAATTTCATTGCTAGATAATAGTGTTCAACTGTCGGAAAGGTATATGATGATCCTTCAACAGTCATTTTGATCGGAAATGCTGATAGCGGCGATAAAAACCAATATTTTCCTGTAGGAGTGCAAAATCTGATTTCTTGGGGCATGTTTATTATCCTTTCTTTTGACTATAATAAAGATCATTGAATGGCGCAAGACATTATTAAAAAAACTCCGATTTTGAAATCGGAGTTTTTCAAGCTGAAATAATATAAAGATTATTCCGTTTTTATTTGAATTTTTTTGGCGGTTTCGGCCGGAGCGGCAGTTTTTGGAACAGAGATGGTCAAAATGCCGTTTTTGAAAACGGCATCAATCTTTGATTCATCTATGTTTTTGGGCAAACGAACCGAGCGGCTGAAAGAGCCGGATGACATTTCTTTGACGTAGTAGTCTTTGCCCTGCTCTTCAACCTCTTTTTTACGGGTGCCACTTAAGGTCAAAATGCCATCTTCAATAGACAGGTTGATGTCTTTTTCTTCCATGCCGGGAAGTTCGGCTTTAACTTCAATCTTGTCTTTAAGGTCAGCGACGTCCATTTTAGGTTCGGCCTGTACATGCGGAAGTCCTAAAAACGGTTGATTCCACAAATTGTTGAACGGATCATAAGTGTTTATGGTTTGTGCGGATGCCGGAAATGAGCTTAAAACCGTTGCCGCCATAAGCGGAAGTATAATTTTTTTCATTGTAGCACCTCTTATTTTGAAGAAATTTCAATTTTTCTGACTTTGTTGGGCAATGGTTCACGCTTGGGCATATCAATTGTCAAAACGCCCTTGTTGAATTTTGCGGCAATCTTGTCATCTGCAATATTGTCAGGCATACGGATGGAACGGCTGAAAGAGCCGTAAGAGCACTCTTTGAGGTAGTAGCCTTTGTTCTTTTCTTCGTTTTCAGATTTTTTCTCGCCGCTGATGGTGAGTACGCCGTCTTCAACCGACAAATTGATGTCTTTTTCATCAATTCCGGGGAGTTCGGCTTTGATTTCGAACTTATCTTTAAGCTCGGCAATGTCAAGTTTTGGAGATAGTGAGTTCCGGCTCTCGTTGCCGTCAAGCGGAGTCATAAAGGCATCAAAAAGGCGGTTTATGTCGGACTGTAATCCCCATACGTCGTTGTTACGCGGTTCTACGTTGTTTTTTCTTAAAATCAAGTGTGACATAATCTTTCTCCTTATCTTAAAAAAATCTTTTAGAGTCATGTCGTAGCATGGCTTCTAATATCTATGTAGGAACAACTTGTTTTAAACGCAAGAGGGAGAGAAGATTTTTTTGATAAAAAATGGGTTGGAATTTTTTCCAACCCACCCAAAATAAAACGATTTTCTCTTTGTAAAGATTAACGTTTTGATAAAAGACAATAGCTTTTTATATTGCAAAATCAGTTGATCACACCATCAAAACCTCTATGTGAAGATGCTGTAAAGACGATAAATTATATATTATTTATAGCTTTTCCTTTTTTATCGAAAGATTTTAAGACTTTGGTGCGTTTACCTTTTTCCCATTCTTCTTCTGATTGTAATTTTCCGTTTTCATAATATATTTTTCCAATCCCTTCCTTTTTACCATCAAGATATGAATATTCGCTTTTTATATTGCCATTTTCGTAATATCTTTTACTTATACCATTCTCTTTTCCATTTTTATAAACTAGGATGGCTTCTTTTTTTCCGCTTTGGTAATATAAAATAACTTCACCTTCTTCTTGACCATTAATCATATTTTTTTCTGCCTTCAATTGACCTTTTTCATAATATTCTTTGGATTTTCCGTTTTCTTTTCCGTTGCTGAAGATGGTTTCTTTTCCAATATTTCCATTTTCGTAATAATATATGAACTCACCATCAGGCTTTCCATCTTTCCAATTTTCATCTGATTTTAATTGTCCGTTTTCGTAGTATGTCTTGCTTTTTCCTTCTTGTTTATCATTTATATACTCGGCTTCGCCATATAGAGAACCACTATTATAATATACTTTTAATGTGCCATTTCGAAGATTATTTTTCCATGGAGTTTCGCCTAATAATGAGCCGTCTTCAGCATAATCTTTAGATATCCCCTCTACTTTGTCTTTGTGATAGGGAATTTCCCTTCTTAATATACCGTGCTGATCATAAAATTCAGTTACCCCTTCTTTCATTCCATCAACAAGATGTCCATTTATCATAATATTTCCGGACTGGTCAAATTCTTGATATACGCCATCTGGCTTACCATCTTTCCATGACATTTCAGATTTTAATATTCCGTTATCATAATACTCTTTACATATTCCATTTGCTTTACCATCTTTAAAAAGATAATCCGTTTCAAGTATTCCGTTATGGTAATATGATTTTCCCTCGCCATTAAGTTTGCCTTTTTTCCACGTTGCAACAGATTTTAACTTTCCGTCGTCAAAATATTCTTTTCTAATGCCATCTTGTTGAGAATCAACATAATTTGTTGAAACAATCAAAATCCCATCTTGATTATAATATTCAGCTGCTCCGTTTAGCCCTATATCTTCAAAATTTTCTACACTCTTTAAAACGCCGTCTCTGTAATATTCTTTGGTTAGGCCTATTCTTTTATCATTTTTATATGTTGTTTCTCTTTTTAATTGTCCATCATTATAATATGATTTTGCAACTCCCTCACGCTTTCCGTCTACATAAGGTATTTCTTCCAATAAAATTCCATTTTCAGTATAGTGTTTTAATGGACCGTGGTGTTTTCCGTCTTTCCAAGTTGCTTCAAATTCTATTTTTCCACTTTCGTAATAAAACTTTCTAGTGCCATTTATAGGACCATTGTTTTTATCTTTACAAACAAAAATACCATATTCATTTGTTCTACAATCAGTATTGTTATATTCATAAGATTTCGTATTCTTCTTCAAAAAAACATTAAGAAGCCCTCCAACACATATACATAAAACTAAAACAATTATTCCTATATAAACGCGCTTCTTTTTGATATTTAATTTTGTTTTTTTCATAAATGGCTCCTTAAATTAATGTTTTTTGAGTGCATCAATTGATACATCTTGAATGGTAATTTAGTAAATTAGAAATGTCAAAGGTTATGTGAATATTATGTAAACACAAAAAAATGGGTTGGAAAAATTTCCAACCCACCCAAAATAAAACGATTTTCTTTTTGTAAAGATTAACGTTTGCTGAACTGGTAAGAACGGCGAGCTTTGGCAAGACCGTATTTTTTACGTTCAACAACGCGGTCATCACGTGTCAAGAAACCGGCTTTCTTCAATACAGCACGCAATTCCGGCTCGTATTCGTTAAGAGCTTTGGAAATGCCGTGTTTGATAGCACCGGCCTGACCAGACAAGCCACCACCGCTAACTGTGCAAACTACGTCAAATTCGTTTACACGGTTGGTAACTTCAAACGGCTGGTTGATAACCATTTTCAAAACAGGACGAGCAAAATATTCGTCAATGTTTTTGCTGTTTACGGTAATGTTGCCTTTTCCGGGTTTGATCCATACGCGGGCAACAGCGTCTTTTCTCTTACCGGTAGCATAAGCACGGCCGAGTTTGTCGCGATTTGGTTTGCGAGTTTCGGTCTTTTCAGCTGCTACGGTTTTAATATCTTTTAATGATTCAACTTTAGCCATTACAAAGCACTCCTCTTATTCTTCGGGTTTTTGGCTGCGAGATCCAAAACAATCGGATTTTGTGCAGCATGAGGATGATTTTCACCGGCATAAACTTTGAGCTTGGTCATTTGTTGACGACCAAGAGGATTGCGGGAAATCATTCTCTCGACGGCTTTTTCAATTACACGACCAGGGAATTTGCCTGCTAAAATCTTTGCAGGTGTGGTCTCTTTGATGCCGCCAATCCAACCGGTGTGTCTGTAATAAACTTTGTTGGTCATTTTCTTACCGGTCAATTTTACTTTATCTGCATTGATAACGATAACATAGTCACCGCAGTCAAGGTTGGGAACAAAGCTGGGTTTGTGCTTGCCACGCAAAATCTTTGCAACTTCGGCAGCCAAACGGCCCAGAACAACACCTTGAGCGTCAACTACATACCACTTTCTTTCAATGTCAGAAGGTTTTGTAGCGTAAGTGTTCATATTTTCTCTCTTTTATAAATATGGGTTAAATTCTTGGCTAATATACATTAAGATATTTTGTTGTCAACATAAAAAAACATATAAAAATCAAATAATTGATTAGTGGTATTATAATACCGTTTGTTAAGTTGTTGTTTGTGCTGATTTGTTTGCAAATTCATTTTAAAGAAAAAGGCGGTTATTTTACCGCCTTTTATTTATTACCTGTTGCACCTTATTTTTGAAGGTCGGCGACGACTTTCATTGAAACAATCTTGTCCGGATCGGTAACCATGCCGTTGGCACCTGTGCCACGTTTGATGTTGTCGACATATTCCATACCGGCAATTACCTGCCCCCAAACAGTATATTGCCCATCGAGGAAGTTGGAATCTTTGAAACAGATGAAAAACTGGCTGTCTGCAGAATCAGGATCAGAAGCTCTGGCCATTGAAACTGCACCACGGCGGTGTGGCTTGTTGTTGAACTCGGCTTTCAAATTTTTTCCGCTGCCGCCGGTACCATTGCCCAAAGGATCGCCGGTTTGAGCCATAAAGCCCTCAATTACACGGTGAAATTTAAGACCATCATAAAAGCCCTGACGAACGAGTTCTTTAATGCGGGCAACGTGGTTGGGGGCAACATCGGGAAACATTTGAATAAGTACATCTCCGTCTTTGAGTTTTAAGAGCAATGTGTTTTCGGGATCATTGACCTCATAGGCATTGGCCGTGCCAAAAGACAAGCCCAACATTAACAATAAACTGCTGATAATTTTTAACATTTTAATATCTCCTTTAATTTGTACAATTCTTCTAAGGCTTCTTTGGGGCTCAAACTGTCGGGATTGAGCTGTTCAAGAGCTTCTAACACCGGCGATTTTACAACTGCCGGCTTGGTTTGTTCTTTGAGCACGGCAAACAAAGGCAAATCGTCTGCCAGCTCTTTGATATTGCTGTTCTTTTTGTCATTCTCAAGTGAGGAAAGCACCTGCTCTGCCCTTTTGATGACAACCTCAGGCAGTCCGGCAAGTTTTGCAACATGAATACCGTATGAACGGTCAGCGGCGCCGTCAATTACTTCATGCAAAAAGATAACTTCGTCATTAAACTCTTTTATTTTCATACAATGAAGCGACATTTTACGCAATTTGTTGACCAAAGATGTCAGCTCGTGATAGTGGGTTGCAAACAGAGCTCGACTGCGGTTGACCTCGTGTAAGTGCTCGACCACTGCCCAAGCGATTGATAATCCGTCAAATGTAGCCGTACCACGTCCGATTTCATCAAGAATTACCAGTGAGCGTTCGTCGGCTTGATTCAAAATGCCGGCGGTTTCTACCATTTCAACCATAAAGGTAGAACGCCCACGAGCCAAGTCATCAGAGGCTCCGACACGTGAAAACAGCTTGTCTACAATGCCGATACGTGCCGATGTTGCCGGAACGTATGATCCGGCTTGTGCCATAACTGCAATCAGGGCATTTTGGCGCAAAAATGTTGATTTACCGGCCATATTAGGACCGGTAATCAGCCAAATATTGCTGTTGGCACCGCCAAGGATACAATCATTGCCGACAAAACTGCCGCTATGCTCGTCATCAATGGTGGCTTCAACAACCGGATGGCGACCTTCAATAATCTCAAAATCAAGGCTTTCATCAACAACCGGACGGCAATAGTTTTTTTCTACCGCAAGGTCGGCTAAGGCCGCACCAATATCAAGCTCGCCTATGGCCTTAGCCGTGCGTGAAATGTCATCAGAAGCGGCTTTCACCAAAGTCAAAAGGTCGTCAAACAGTTTGAGTTCAATGGCCAAAGCCTTATCAGAAGCTGTGCGAATTTGGTTTTCAACCTCAGTCAGCTCCACTGTGGTAAAGCGTACGGCATTTAAAACCGACTGGCGATGAATAAAATTTTTGTTTTCGAGCATTTCGGTCGCAAATTTGACAGGAACTTCAACAAAATAACCTATCAAATTGTTATACTTAATTTTGAGGTTGGCTATACCGGTGTCGGCGGCATATTTTTCCTGCATCTTCAAAATAATCTGGTGGCTGTTGTTTTTAAGCTCACATAGCTCGTCTAACGGCGGATAATATCCCTTGGCAATAAAGTTGCCGTCACGAGCCAGCAAGGGCAATTCATCCTTTAAGGCACGGTCAATCTCATCAACCAGATTTTCGTGATTGCCAAACTTGTTGATTATGGCAGCAACCGCTTCGGCATGTTTGGCCACTATACCATCAGAGCCGAAATTCAAGACATTTTTAATTTGCGGCAAAAGGACCAGAACACTCGCAATTGCGCGCATATCTCGTGGTCCGCCGCGACCGAGACTCAAACGAGAAACTGCACGCTCAATATCGGCACTCCCTTTAAGCAATGTACGAATCTTGTCGCGAGCAGTCGGAGAATTAACAAAAAAATCTATAATATCAAGGCGATTATTAATCTCGTTTACATCCAACAACGGGCTGGAGATGCGGGAAGCCAACATTCTGGCACCGACACCTGTCACCGTACGGTCAATAACCCCCAAAAGCGAACTGTTGCGGACAGCAGAAGAAGATTCTACCAACTCAAGACTGCGACGGGTTGCCGCGTCTATTTCCATAACATGATTTTCGTAAATTTTAGTTGGCTTTTCTATCCGCGGGATTTCACCTTTTTGGGTGGTCGCCACATAATCAATCAAAACACCGGCAGCCGTGATTTCGGCACGAGAAAAAGAGCCGAAAACATCAAGAGTTGAAACATGAAAGAATTCAAGCAAATTATGTTTGGCATTTTCACTGTTAAAACGCGCCTGGGGCAGAACAGAAAGTTGACGACGGTAGTCATTAAAAACTTCAAATATCGCCGGGTTTTGCAAATAACTGTCAGAGACCAAAATTTCTACAGGGTTAAGACGCGAAAGCAGACCTTGCAACTGAGATTTTTCATTTGTGGAAACAGTCATGTTTTCAATATAAAAATCTCCGGTTGAGAGGTCTAGCCATGAAGCCGCAAGAGAATCATTTTGTTTGCAAAGACTGAGCAAAAAATTGTTTTTGCGGGTATCAAGCAAATTGTCTTCCGTCAACGTACCGGCGGTAACCAAGCGAATGACATCGCGTTTAACAACTGATTTATAACCACGTTTTTTGGCCTCGGCCGGATCTTCCAACTGTTCGCAGATGGCAACTTTATAACCTTGTTTTATCAGGCGCGAGAGATAGCTTTCGTAGGCATGAAAAGGAACGCCGCACATCGGAATCGGTTTACCGTCATATTGACCGCGTTTGGTAAGCGTTATATCTAGTGCTTTTGATGCTTTTACGGCATCTTCAAAAAACATTTCATAAAAATCACCCATGCGGTAAAAAAGCAGATATTCGGGATATGCCTTGCGGGTCTCAAAATACTGCTCCAACATCGGGGTTATACCGTTTTTTTCTTTTTTTTCAGTTGTCATTGTTATCTTTGTGTATGTTTATTAAATTTAAACGTATTATATATTACAATTCTTCATAGTCCATGTTTTTAGAGGATTTATACAATGTTTAAGCGTCGCAGCAAGATTTTTGAGATTGAAAAGGATTCCGGTTTTGCAACCCGTGTTTTGATGCT
>JAEEYV010000005.1 GCA_016288295.1 Alphaproteobacteria bacterium | reverse complement strand
GCAAAGACTGAGCAAAAAATTGTTTTTGCGGGTATCAAGCAAATTGTCTTCCGTCAACGTACCGGCGGTAACCAAGCGAATGACATCGCGTTTAACAACTGATTTATAACCACGTTTTTTGGCCTCGGCCGGATCTTCCATTTGTTCGCAAATAGCAACTTTGTAACCCTGTTTTATCAGGCGGGAAAGGTAGCTTTCATAGGCATGAAAAGGTACACCGCACATGGGAATCGGATCGCCGTTATATTGTCCGCGCTTGGTCAAAGTGATGTCCAAAGCCTTGGAGGCTTTTATTGCATCTTCAAAAAACATTTCATAAAAATCACCCATGCGGTAAAAAAGCAGATATTCAGGATACGCCTTGCGGGTCTCAAAATACTGCTCCAGCATCGGAGTTATACCGTTTTTTTCTTTTTTTTCAGTTGTCATTGTTATCTTTGTGTACGTTTATCAAATTTAAACGTATTATATATTACAATTCTTCATAGTCCATGTTTTTAGAGGATTTATACAATGTTTAAGCGTCGCAGCAAGATTTTTGAGATTGAAAAGGATTCCGGTTTTGCAACCCGTGTTTTGATGCTGTCAATGCCATCAGCTCTGGTATTTATGATGTTGGTGGCTTTACATTTATTGCCCTCGAGTATTGCAATTATGGCGTATGCCTCGATTGTGTTGTTCAACTTGGTATGGCTTTTCCCAATTACGTTTGAATTACAACAGCTCAAAAAATATATCTTCAAATTGTCGCAAGACAGTAGCGTTGATATTGATAATATGTATATGTCCGAAAGTGAAACTCAAGATATTATTGATGCCATTAATGAAATGCATCATTTTTGGAGCAATAAAGCTGAAATGCTGGAAGCTCAAGCTATTTCAGATACTGCCGTATTGGATTCATTACCTGATCCGATTATGATGATTGATAAAAACGGAAGTATATTGGGAGCAAACGCCGCTTCACACAAATTGTTGGGAAAAAATATAACTGAACGTAAAATTGAAGAAATTATAACTTCCAACAATTTTATTAACGCTGTGGCAAGAGTGGTACGCCAGGAAAGTGATGCCGAGAACCTGATTTTTTATGTTTCGAAATCTCAAGAAGAAAACGACGATGATGAAAAAAAGCTATATGCTCATATTAAGCGTTTACCCTGGGTTTCAAAAGGTAGAGCCGTAGCGGTAATATCAATTTATGATCTGACAAAAGCTTTGAAAATCGAAAAAATGCAATCTGACTTTGTGGCAAATGCAAGTCATGAGTTGAGAACTCCTTTATCAATTATATCCGGTTTTATTGAAACACTACAAACTACCGCAAAAAATGATCCTGAGTCACAAAAAACATTTTTAAGAATAATGAGTGAGCAAGCCGGATATATGGCAACGTTAATTGAGAACTTGTTATCTTTATCGAGAATTGAATTAAATCAAGATAGCCCCCCCGAAGATAAAATTGTTATTGAACCAATTGTAGATGATGTAGTAAAGGCTTTGTCATTAAAAGCAAATGAACGAAACATTAAATTTAATGTAAATATACCAAAACAAATTCCTTCAATAACTGCCGATCCGGCGCAAGTACGACAATTGCTACAAAATTTATGTGATAATGCAATCAAATATGGAGAAGAAGGAAAAGATATAAAAATTAGTATAAAGCAACATGATAGTGTACCGTTGTCTACTTCGCATGTGGTTGCCAGCGGACCGGCTGTTGCTATAAGTGTTAATAATCACGGATCATTAATCGGCAGTGAGGATATTAATCGACTGACAGAGCGTTTTTATCGGATGCAAGCTCACAAGGATAAAAATATCAGAGGTACCGGTTTGGGTTTAGCAATTGCTAAACATATAATTATCAGACATCACGGTAATATGAAAATCAGCTCGACAAAACGTAACGGCACTACTTTTACGGTGTATCTACCGGTTGAACAACCTAAAAATTAGCTGTCGACCTCAGGCGACGGATAAATAATCATAGGTTGGGTGATATCAACATCATCACCTTGATTTATATCATGTAACGGGAGTTTATAAAAATGAACAAACGTAACCGGTTTCATATCTGTAGCTTTTTCAATGCGGCGACGAATTTGTACACGAATGTAGTCGAGAATAGATGATTCATTATACTTACAATCAACAACTGCCTGCGGTATAAGTTCATAAACATCAGCCACAATCTGATCTCGCAAAACAGAAAATTTATCCGGCTCAAGTATGTCTTTTGAAGAAACACGAAGTGCTAACAATTTCCATTGTTCATCAAAAATAACGCTAATAAAAACACTGCCATTGTATGCTATTTGTTTACGACGTCTGATTACTTCGGAATTAAGAGAAACTATCTCCTTGCGGTCAACCGCCAAAATATCGGTCGGAATATCTTCAGACGGAGTAACTTTGTCCTTAGTAATCAGCACGCTACCGCCGTTAACAACGCTGACGACATCTTTTATACCGCAAGTTTCAGCAAAATATTTATGTTCGCGAATAAACTTTTTTTCTCCATGAACCGGAAGAACAATCCTTGGACGTAGCATATCATACATACTTTTAATTTCTGTTTTACTGCTATGACCAGAGGTATGGACCAAGGTATCGCTGTTGGTAATGACATTGACGCCTTGGGCAATCAATTTTTCTTGCATATCTTTGATTTTTTCTTCATTACCGGGAATAATTTTTGATGAAAAAATAGCACTATCACCTTTGCCAAGTTTGATATAACGGTTTTGCCCATTGACTATCGATGACAAAGCGCTACGGTAATTGGCCTGCGAACCTGTACATATGTAAAGAGCATTATCTGCCGATATGGCTGAAGCCTCCTTAATACTGTAGCAATTTGGAGTGTTCTCAAGATAACCTTGTTCTCTTGCAATACGTGCATTGTTTATCAAGCTACGTCCGACTAAAATAGGGGTACGACCTGCTGCATCAGCAGCCATAATTATGCTTTTTAGTCTTGTCAAATTGGAAGCAAAGCAGGTAACAACAACAGTATTTGGTAACGATGGAATGAGTTCGAGCATGGATTTACGAACATCGGCTTCACTGGGCAATTCTTCATCAACTAAAATGTTGGTTGAGTCACAAACAAGTATATCCACGCCTGATTGACCTATTTCCTTGAGGCGTCGGTAGTCTGTTTGCAAATCTTGAATTTTTCCATCATCAAAACGCCAATCAGTTGCATGAACTGCCGTAATATCTCCCCCCTTGATAACAAGTGCGGAAGTTTCCGGCACAGAATGAACAACGGATATAAATTCAACCTCAAAATGAGGTAATTTAACAATCGGATTATCTGTAATCGTGTGAATTTCGGCCTTATCTTCAAGGCCATATTCGCGAAGGCGGTTTTTAATTAAACCAACCGCGTATTTAGTAGCATATATCGGACAATTCAGTATAGGTAAAATCTGGGCAATGGCACCAAAATGGTCTTCATGTGCATGAGTGATAAATATACCTTCAAAATCTCGAGCATAATTGGCAAAAAAAGAGGCGTCGGCAAAACATAAATCCATACCGGGGTAATCATCATTCAGAAAGCCATATCCCGTATCGACCATAATAAATTTGCCATTATGTACGTAAACATACATATTCATGCCGACCTCATCGGCACCACCAAGAGCTATGAAATATAAGCCTTCTTTATCAAAAGCACTCATTAATTGTTATCTCCATTATCATCAAAAAATACATCACCAGCACTAATGGTTTTGATTGTGCCATCATTCATCTTAAGTTGCAACATTCCATCGTGATTAATATTTGCAAATATACCTTTTTCTTCCATCTTGGGAGTTCGCACAATAATTTTTTGACCTAAACCAACGGCCTTTTGTTTCCATAATTCCACAATTGATGACAAACCTTCTTGTTTGTACTTTTCACAGATATTATCAAATTCTTGCAGGTATTGTTTCAAGAAAGTTATACGATCACAAGCAACACCTTGTGCCTTCAAACTGGTTGCCGGATATAGCATATTATTGCCAGATGGTGCATTTTTGATATTAACGCCTATGCCAATAACAAGACTATTTTTTTCTCCGCGTTCAAGCAGTATTCCTGACAATTTGTGATTATTAAGCAATACATCATTAGGCCATTTTAAACCAACAGAGGCTTGTGGCGATAGTTTTAAAACCGTGTTAAGAAGTGCCAATGATACCATAAAAGTTATAGCTCCACAATCTTCTAAGGGCCAAGAAAACAGCATCGACATAAAAAGGTTGCCGTCCAAACTTATCCAACTCCGACCACGGCGACCACGCCCTTTGGACTGCTTTTGAGCAGTAATTACAATTTTTTGATTGGGCAATAAATCTTTACTTAGTCGAAGCGCCTCGTCGTTAGTGCTACCGATTTCATCATAATCCACCCACAACCATGTTTTTAATTCTGTTAATTCAGGCATTAGAAAACAGCCACCAACATAAGTTCAACATCATGCATGAGATATTTGGGATTAATTACGGCCAACAACATGATAACAACATTAATGAACATCCACCAATAAACACCCTTGTCTACAATATCAAATGTGTTATCGCGTGGCTCAAAATAAACCACGGTAATGATTTTCAAATAGGCATATGCCAAAATCAGCATTGAAAATAGTATAACTGCCAACAAAACAAAACGGTGTCCTATAACTAAACTGTTAATCACCGAAAGTTTGCCCAAAAAGCCTAAAAGGGGCGGAGTGCCAATTAACGATATCATGAATACTAATAATGCTGCTGATAAAAACGGGCGTTGAGTGGCAACTCCTTTAATGTCATCAAGGTTAAACATATATTTGCCCTTGCTGCGATAACCGTAGAAAATAGTATAAATTCCACACATTGCAACGATATAAACCAACATATATGTAAATGATGACATAAGGCTGTTATCATTGATCGGGAACAAAACCAAAAGCATAACGCCAATGTAATACAAGCCACTAAAAGCAAATATCTTACGCAAATTATTCTCACTATTGGCTCCAATGGCTCCAATAAATATTGATAAAATACCAAAAATAATGAAAACCGTATTAAACCAGCCGAGCAACGGGTAAAAAGCATTGACACATATATTTACCAAGCAAGAAAAATAAACCAAAATCGGAACCGTGGAAAGATAGCCGGCAACAGGAAGAATACATTTGCCAACGACATTGGAAAACCAAAAATGAAACGGAGCAACTCCCATCATCAGCAAGATACTGCCGATAATACAAGCAAATGAAAAATGGTGTTGCCAAATAAGATTGGAGCGAACCTCAAGAAACTTTTCTATCTCGTTGTAATTGAAGGTATGCAAATAATAATGCAATCCGACAACACCGATCAACATGGTTAAAAATACAGCAAAGGATAGTGCCAGGTAGTATAAAACATGGCGACGTTCTTCTTGCGGTTTTTCAATTTTAATCAAAATGACATTAGTAATAAAAGTCATCCCCAGTCCGCCACACAGCAGTGCAAGATTATATGCCGAAATTGCAATCGAAAAACCCAGTAAATTAAACAATAATGTAAAATAAAAAGCAAAACTGGGCATGTTTTTGCTGACAAAACGCTTGGCAGATAAGTAACAAATGATAAATGCGAACAAATACATCAATGTCTTAAACAGTGTGGTGAATGAATTATTGTGCAAATAATTACCTATATTTTGGTTGTAAAACAAAGCGGTAGCCAGGGCTGAAATAAATATAAATACACGACTTAGACTATAAAATGTTTTGGGCGTATTAGAATGTCTAAAAATTCGGACTACCGACAGGATTAAAATACCGATAGCTAATATAATTTCCGGTAAAAGTGCTATGTAATCAGTCAACATATGCTTACTCCATATACCACAATGGGTTGATAAAAGATATTATTGTTAGAGCCATTGCCACACTCAACGCCACTATAACAGACGGCGGAATATCGCTAATCGAATTTGTATTTTCAGCAGAATCATTATTTGAGTATTTAAGGTAAAAAAGATGCTGCAATAAATTGATTGAACTTAAAACAATTGCAAATAAAATAAACAATGCCATTTTAAGATTGTATGTAAGAAGACCGGCAAAAATAAACATATTATTTAGGAACATTGAGGACAAAGGCAATCCTACTGCAGCAAGAATAAAGAATGATAATATAAATGAAGCGCATTTGAGATTACTTAAAATACCACGTTCAGGAAGACTTGTTGATTGGCGTTCTTTTTCCAGGTGGGCAACAATGATTTCTATTGCCGCAACGATTATCAACCATGAAAAAATCGAAAAACCTATATTGCTTAATAAGGCGTCGGTAGGCAATAAAGCCCCTAAGAGATAAAGAATATAGTATACTGTCATATAAGAAAAGATTTTGTAATGAATATCCCGATTACTAAAGCCAATCAACGCAATAACAACCATGGTAACAATACTAATAATTTCAAGTGCAAGTAAGTATGGTTCAATAATATCTGGAGCCGTCAGCGGGAAAAATCTTATAAGTCCGTAAACTCCCGTGAGTGGTAGAATATTGGCGATTATAAACACCAACGGGTTGGAAATATTGACATTAATTGATGAAATCCAGTAATGAAACGGCCAAATGGGAATACGAGATAAAAAGGCTATAAAAATTGCTCCCCACACGATAATTTCAAGGTTGTGGCTCAATACGGCTTTGCTAATGTCTTGAATGTTGACGTTTTGATAGTTAAACAAGATGCATAGGGCCATAAATAACAACGATGCTCCAAGCAAATTATATAAGAAAAAGCGATATAAAATATCTTGGCGGTGAACGTCACCCAACATGCCGACCAACATAAATAGTGGTAACAACATTGCTTCAAAAAAGATATAAAATGAAAATAGATCTGCAGCAAGAAGGTACCCTGTCATCATTTCCAAAAATAAAAGTGCGAAAATGACCTGCGTTTTTTGGCGGTATGTATTGTTATGAACACCAATAAGCCCAAGTAATATTGCCAAGTGTACGGCAGCAAGTAATGAAAGTGAAAAAGAATCTATTGTGAATAAAAACTCTATCTTGGGAGTACTCAACCATTCAAATTTTTCAAACAACTGCAACGCTGGTGTACTATCCGCCGTAGTTTGACCGGTAATATACAATACTATTAAATTTGAAACGACGGTTAAAATACCTACCGATAAAACATTTGAGCCGGCGCTTTCAGGACTTTCTTTTGATATAGCTGCAAAAAGTATGCCCAAAAGCGGCACACTCATTAGAATAGTAAGTAATATGTTAGGATTTTCAATCATTTAGAAACTCCTTGATAATATGCCATAAAAATTATGCAGATTCCTAAAAAAGTAAATATTGTACTGCTTAAAACACTATTGGCATGGAGTCTGCGGAAAATAAAAATCAAAAAACGAATCGCATTTTTGATTGATGAAATAACCGTTCGCTCCAGAAAAACAATATCAACCATCAAGCGCAAAAGGCGACCAACAACAAGTAACGGCGCAAGGAATAATGTGCTATATATAGTTGTAACCATATCTCCATTCTGTATAAAATTGATTTTACAAACAAAACCAAAATATCGCATAGGGTTGAGCAAAAAGCATGTAAGCCATATTGTAAGTGTAGCAATAATATATGGCCATAATAAAAGAATATTGTGATTAAAATAAACAAACAATATAACGATTGTTATTATTGGCAATGCCTGTAAAAATATATTTTTTACAGCTAACCGGTCGTTGTTCGGGGACAGGCAGTTAAATCGTTCAGCCATTAACGTAGCTGTAACAACGCCCAAGATACCTTCGCCAATTGTTGCTAAAACAATGTTTGAAGATGCAAATTGCCACCAAGAAAGCATATATGATGCTACAACCAAAAGAGTCAATATCATCTGAAAATTACAAATGCGGTGCCATAACGATAATTTTTGGCTTGGGCGTTCAACAAAAACCAACCATGAGTTAAAAAGAAATGCGGCGATTAAAAATGTAAAAAAGCGTGTCTGAGAAAATGACAACAACCATCCAAAGCAACTAAATGTCAGTCCCCAAAAGATCATACCCATATAAGCTGACTTTCGATTGATATTGCTGACAAATATTGCGCCCAAACTACCCCATAATACCGTAATAACCGAAAATAACTTTAGTAATGGGTATGAATATTGAGAAATGTTTAAGAGGCCGTGCAATGTATTAAGAACTATAATACCCATAAGCGGCGTACTGGCAAATATTATAAAGTTGATTCGGTTAGAAGTTAATGGAGAAATTTTTTGATATGCGGTATGAAATAGTGCAATGCCTGATTTGATGAATGTACAAATCAACAACATTATAACAATGTAGTCACGATGATGCCAGCTTGAAGAATAATCCTCAAGGCGCATAATATTAATGTTTCCCTGTTGCCCTAGTATGATTGCCAGAATGCTTAAGAGCAGAAAATCAGCAAAAAAGTTACTGTAAATGTACTGCCTTTTGCTGTCATAACGGTTGATTGAACTATAAACCATGACATCCGCCATTCCTACGGCGGCAAGAAGTTGTAAATAATTGGTAGAACAAAGCGCAATCAATAAAAGCACACAGTTTATGGAAACAAGGCCATTGAGATTGTTGGTGTTATAATCGTCTGATGCCAATAAATTGTAATAAAATGAAAGAATGCTTATAACCATTACTCCCAAAGCTGCTATTTTGGCAGCGCGTATCGGATTAAGGTTAATACTTATGGAAAAATCAGGCATAGCCGTCCAGATTATTGATATGTCTGAAGGAACCGCTTGCCCGGTCAAGGCCATTATGGCATATATAAAGGCTAAAGCAAGTAAATATGTCCAAACGCTGGTAGTGCGTTTTTGAGGGGCAAAAAACGTAAAAATTCCCGTAAAAAGCAGTATAAATATAGAGTTTGTTAACATAACACGCCTAAAACATTATCAATACTTCGTTATCATAACAAAAAACAAGGGCTTTTAAAGCCCTTATTATTAATTTGCAATGATTGCTTGTGGATAAAACATATTAAGCCAAAGCTTTAAGGCTACGAACGACCCTGACCGGAACTTTATATTCACGGGCGACATCATCGTTTTCAATTTCAACCATTAACACTTCATTGACTGATTTTAAGGGCATACGTGCTTCATTATTAATAGAATTGAGCATAAAAGCACTTTCACGGCTGCGATACAGCAAAGCCTGCTCACCACCATCATAAACAAGACGCGGATTTTCAGGACCACCCTCACGATATTCAATGATAATCAAAATTTCACCTGCGGCATTCTGTAACATATCATACCGCCCAGATTGTTGTTTACTCTTGCTTTCTGACATTTTAACGACCTCATAATTCCTGGTTCAAAATCCAAATTTATGGTGATGATAACACATAATTATTAACAAATAAACTATTTTTTATATTTTATTATTTTTTTTATTGACGATACTTTTTTTATGGTTTATACAATAGCGCATTGTGTGAGGGCTCGTAGCTCAGTTGGTAGAGCATTTGACTTTTAATCAAAGGGTCGTGGGTTCGAATCCCGCCGGGCTCACCAATAAAATCAAGCATCCTTGAAAAAGGGTGCTTTTTTTGTGTTTTAAATGTAGGCGTGCTTCGAACCCAAGGGTTCGTTCAATTCCGGCTAATTCTTTTGTTGCACTTCGTTTTACTCGTTTACAAAAGAAAGCCTCATTGTGTCTCCTTGAAAAAACTGCATTCAGGCAGTTTTTTCTGCGGCCATCCGCCGGGCTCACCATTTTGAACAAGTCGTCTGAAAAGGCGACTTTTTCTTTTATTTACAAGCATTTAAGCTGGTTCGATTGGACTCATCACAAAAAGAACATATTTCCACCAACAATTGAACTCATGATTGCAAAAGTAGTTAATTTTATTATGTTTTAATTTATTGCAATTTGTAAAATAATAGATTAGCTTGATATTATGGAATGATAAGTTTTTGTAAATTGTATTTTATAAAAGGAATTTTTATGAAAAAAGCTATTCTACCAATTATTTGTTTATTGACAATCATAGCCTTTATTATCGTGATTAAGGTTAATGGAACATTACCACTTTCCTACGAAGGATACAAGCATAACAAAAAATATGAACATAACTTTATCAATGATTCTGTCTTAAGCTTTTCCGGTCGTTGGCTAAAGGAAGAACTAGATACCCATCCGAATACCAATATTGTTATATCTCCCGTATCTTTGTACTTAGCTACTGCCATGTTAGCAGAGGGGGCTGATGAACGGGCATATACCGAATTGTCCGAAATATTGGGAACAAAAGGAATTCCTTTACCCGAATTTAATCAAGCTATTCAAAAAAGTTCTGCTTTGCATTCCAGATATGCAAAAATTGCAAACAGTATTTGGGGCAATAGATTTGAGAATACTTTTAAGGATTTGGTTGAAAAAAATCTCGATGCTGAAATAAAAAAAATACCATCGAATACGAATCCAATAAATTCTTGGGTTAAAAGGAAAACAGAAGGAAAAATTCCCAACATTTTATCTTATCGCAGATTGGATGATCATGATACTTTCTTGATTAATGCTATTTATTTTAAAGCAGATTGGCTACATCCTTTTGAAGTTAGTTTAACAAGAAAAAAGGCTTTCCATACACCGTCTGGAACTGTATCCGTTGATATGATGAGTAATACAGAGGATATGCCTTACTATGAAGATGATATTATGCAAGCTGTTATCTTAACCTATAAAGGCAGTCAAGATAATATGACGATCTATTTACCCAAAAAAGAGGTAGCATGGAATGATTTTATTTCACATTTAACAAAAAATAATTTCCGCTTTAATTTTAGATCTGAGGAAGTTTATTTGGGTTTGCCAAGATTTGATATTGATTACAGCGCAGATACACTTGTAGAAACACTAAAAAAATGGAATATAACAAGCATATTTGAAATAGGATCTTTAGAAGGAGTAGGAATGAATACTTGGATTAGAGATATTATTCACAAAGCAAAAGTAAAAGTTGATGAGAAAGGGACTGTTGCTACTGCGGTCACAGTGTATGTAGATAGTTTTGGTGATACAGCATCTCGTAGATACAATGTTTGGGTAGACCATCCATTTATTTTTAAAATCAACGATGGATTATTTGTTGGATCGATTGTAAGTCCAAATCAATAGGTCCTATGAAAATTCTTTTAAATGGAAATGTATTGATTGGAATAATGCAAGATCAAGTTTTAGATCGCGTTCGGCAAGATACCCCTCACCAATAAAATCAAGCATCCTTGAAAAAGGGTGCTTTTTTTGTGCTTTAAATGTAGGCGGGCTTCGAACTTAATTGCAGGATTTTAAAATATCATAAGCCTCCCGTGGGGGAGGCTTATGATGAGTAAGACATCATTTAACAATTAGCTTATACAAATTTACATCGCGCACGGTGTAGTGTTCAATTTTCATCCCAGGCTTAGCTTCAAGCCAGATAGGATCTTCAGCTGCGATGATTGAAGCATATTTACCATCGCCAAAAAATACATTAACGACGGTTTTTGTGCCACCACGCATCGAACCAGAAATCTGCCCGTTGGCTTTTCCTCTTCCGCCACCACCAAGAGCCGTTATAAAGGCAAAGAAGCTGTTATAGCTAAAAGTACCATTGATGTTGGCTTGGGTTTCAACGTTCACTTCGCGAGTAACCGCTTTGGTGATAGTGTAGGTGCCTCTACGCACAATATACTCATATTTGTAGACGTTGCCACTGTGCCAAATTACACCATTTTCAGGATCATAGCTCTCATGCCCCCAGAAATTTGTTTTTATATTATGATGCTTAACACCATGGTGGTAGGCAATACAACCGTCACAATAGTATATTTTACTACCATCTGCAAGGTGCATTACCCAGTGCGCATTCTTGTCACGATGACACTCTTCAATTTTGATAAATTCTTGTGAGAAAGCCGATAATGCAAACGACATTGCAATTAAGATAAAAAATAATTTTTTCATAAATATAAATAAATTTAGAAAATAAATAATATAGTAGTATGCTCTATTGAACATAAAAAATATATTTTGTCAAGTTTTTTTACAAATGCGCATAATCATAAGTTTTAGGATCGAACAAAATATTCTAATACTTTGTATGTGTGAGTTTTTTTGATGTGGGGTGTACGATTTTTAGGTACTACCATGACTATATTTTTTGTGTTTAGATTTTATACGACCAAATAATATAACTGGAGGTTGAAATGGCACATGAAAAAGACAGAAAAAATATCGACGACGGGATAAGAGATATTATATTAATTGATAAAATTTATCAAAGTTTTGAGGCGTTGGAAGACACGCTTGGAAAACTAAAACTCGAAGAACCCTTATTTATGACATATATGGCAAAGAGGTCTTTCGCCGATAAGGTTTTTAACCAAATAAAACATTATCACGAAAGACTTCAAGCCAAAAAATATATCAATTAGATGCTATCCTTTTTTCCAAGTGGTGCCTTGAGAAGTATCTTCTAATATGATACCCTGTTCTTTTAATTGGTTGCGAATGGCATCAGCTTTTGCCCAATCTTTGGATTTTTTAGCTTCAAGGCGCTCGTTTATCAAACGATTTATTTCGTTTTCATCAATAGCAGAACCTGTATCTACGTTACCCTTAAACCAATCTTCGGCATCATGATATAAAAGCCCCATAATATCTGCACTACGCAAAAGTAAAGATTTATATTTTTGCTTATCTTCAAATGTTGAGGCTTTATTAAGATTATTAGTAATGTCATGCAGATAACTGATAGCCAGAGGAGTGTTGATATCATCAGACAAAGCCTCAACCACGCGTTCATCAGGTTCAATCTCTATTGTCGGAACATCTTTTACACGCAGTAATGCATTATAAAACTTATCCAATATTTGCTTAGACTGTTTCAGGCCATCAAAAGTGAAGTTAAACGGTTGATGGTAGTGGGTACTGATAAACAACAGGCGCAAAGCTTCTGCCGGATATTGTTCTATAATCTCATTAACGGTATAAAAATTGCCGAGAGATTTTGACATCTTAACCCCGTCAACCATTAACATTCCGGCGTGTACCCAATAATTGGCAAAAGTGTCATTAGGGTGAGCGCAAAGTGACTGAGCGCATTCGTTCTCATGGTGCGGAAAAATTAAATCAGCACCACCGCCGTGAATGTCAAAAGAGTTGCCCAGATATTTGGAACTCATTGCCGAACATTCTAAATGCCAACCGGGACGACCATAGCCCCAAGGGCTGTCCCAGCCGGGTTGGTCAGCTGTTGAAGGCTTCCACAAAATGAAGTCGGCCGGATTTTTCTTATAGTCCGCAACTTCAATGCGTGCGCCGGCGAGCATTTCTTTCATACTGCGACCGGATAAAAAGCCGTATTTAGGCATGGAATCAACCGAAAACAGAACATGTCCTTCGGCTTCATAAGCATGACCATTTTTAAGCAAAAGCTCAACTAATTCTATCATTTCCTGCACAAATTCAGTTGCGCGGGGACGATAATCCGGATCTTTAACATTTAAGGCATGCATATCATCAACGTACCACTGATAAGTTTCGGCCGTAATTTCACTAATCGGCTTGCCGGTTTGTTGGTGTTTGTTCAAAATTTTATCGTCAATATCCGTAATGTTTGAAACATAGGTAACGTGTTCATCGCCATAAACCTGACGAAGAATACGATTTAGGACATCAAAAATTACCGCTGCTTTAGCATTACCAAGGTGAGCGCGATCATAAACCGTCGGACCGCAGACGTACATACGGACGTTTTTCTCATCAATGGGGCTAAATTTTTCCTTACGTTTGGTGAGTGTATTGTGCAGATACATTAAATTGTCTCCTAGGCTTCTTGGCCGTTAAGACGACTATGAACACGTTCAAAGCCAATTAACGGCAACAAAATTTTTAATTCAGGGCCGTCATCCATGGCAGTGATTGCCTTACGTAGCGGGTGAAAAAGGTCTTTTCCTTTACGGCCGGTTTTGAGTTTTATTTCATTAATCCAACTGTTGAAGGTGTTTTCATCCCAAGGCTCAGGCGGCAAAAGTTCTGCAGCCAGGGATAAAAATTCAGCATCTTCAATAACCGGAGAGACCTTACATCGACATATGTCTTCCCATTGCTTATAATCAGCAACAACATTCAAATTGCCGCGTACAACATTCCAAAATTTTTCATCGGCATCAATTTGGGAAGCGATGGCAGAATATGGCATATTGTGAACCATATGAACGTTAAAACGCGCCAAATCTTCTTCAGAAAATTTAGGTTGCGAACGTCCAAGTTTATTGAAATCAAGAGTTTTTGCCAGAGATTCCAAGTCGTAAAACGGCTCAATAGCTTCAGAAGTTCCTAGTTTGGCCAAATATGAACAAATAGCCATTGCTTCAATACCACGAGCGCGTAAATCTAAAACACCAATACTGCCAAGGCGTTTGGAGAGTTTACCTTCTTGTCCCGTCAATAACGGAAGATGGGCAAATTGTGGCGGGGTTCCGCCGATGGCTTCAAACATTTGGATTTGAGCAGCGGTGTTGGTAACATGGTCTTCACCTCGAACAATGTGGGTGATACCGAAATCAAAGTCATCAATAACCGACGGTAAATGGTAAAGATAGCTACCATCAGCACGAATAATTACCGGATCGCTCAAATTGGCGGCATTATAACGGCATTCACCGCGGACCAGATCATTCCATACAATATCACCGTCAATCAGTTTGAAACGGTAGTGAGGCTTGCGGCCTTCAACCTTGTAGGTGGCTATTTGCTCTTCAGTAAGTTTTAGAGCGCTGCGATCATAAATAGGCGGAAGTCCTTTGGTCATAAGTTTTTTGCGCATCATATCCAGCTCTTCGGCGGTTTCGTAGCAGGCATAAATACGGCCTTCATCAATAAGTTTTTTTGTGATTTCCTGATATCTCTCAAAGCGCGCAGATTGACGAGCTTCTTCACTCCACGTAAGTCCAAGCCAGTTAAGACTTTCACGAATTGCGTCCTCATATTCTTTTTTGGAGCGCTCTTTATCCGTATCATCAATACGCAACATAAATTTACCACCAAGTTTTTTGGATAGCAACCAGTTGAATATTGCTGTACGTGTGTTACCAATATGCATATAGCCCGTAGGAGATGGGGCAAACCTTACTTTTATAGCACTCATTGTATACAATCCCAAATCATTTAACTGATTTGCGATTGTATAGTCTTTGTAGGGCAAATTCAAGGACTTTTTTAAAATCAAAACGCCCGTTTTAGATGACGGGCGTTTTTATAAAACAATTTATAATTATTTTTTCTTTGCTACTGCTTTTTTAGCTACCGGCTTTTTAGCTACGGTCTTCTTTGCTACTACTTTTTTGGCAGGAGCTTTTTTAGCTACCGGTTTTTTAGCTACGGTTTTCTTTGCTACTACTTTTTTAGCAGGAGCTTTTTTAGCTACGGTTTTCTTTGCTACTACTTTTTT
>JAEEYV010000062.1 GCA_016288295.1 Alphaproteobacteria bacterium | reverse complement strand
GAATTTGAAGGCTACCTGATGGATTGGAAAGGCACCGGAAAATTATCTTGGTTTGAAATTGAGACCGCTACCAAACGTGGCGACATTCACACCAAACAGTTATACGGTGGTATCCCCGGCGCCGGAATGTGCCGACAATTTTACGTTACCAAAATTACCTATAAAAACCATGTTTTTGAATAAAAAAAGAGCGGTCTGAAAACCGCTCTTTTTAACATTTGCTAAAACAACTTAGGCAACAATGTTTACTTTGCCGCCGGCCTTTTCAATTGCGGCAACTGCAGCTTTAGAAGCAGAATTAACTGAAACGTTAACTGCGCTTGTAACTGCACCGCGAGCCAACAGGCGAACACCGTCATAAGTTCTGTTAACGATACCGGCCTTGGTCAAAGCTTCCAAATCAACTTTGTCAGCCTTCAATTTACCGGCATCAATAGCGGTTTGCAAAGTATCCAAATTTACAACAACAAACTGCTTAGCAAACGGGTTTTTAAAACCACGCTTCGGAAGTCTGCGGTAAATTGGCATTTGACCGCCTTCAAAACCATTAATAGCAACACCGCTGCGAGCTTTCTGACCTTTTTGACCATGGCTGGAAGTCTTGCCTTTGCCGCTTCCGATACCACGACCAACTCTGATGCGGTTTTTGGTTGCTCCATAGTTGTCTTTTAATTCATTAAGTTTCATTTTTTTCACCTAACATTTTTGCGGGTCAGGTGGTCTCGGTTGAGACCACCGCCCTGACTATTAATCTACGATTTGAACCAAATGAGGAATTTTGTTAACCATCCCTCTGATTGCCGCAGTGTCTTCCAACTCAACAACCTTGTTCATTTTGTTCAAGCCAAGTCCGACAAGAATGGCTTTTTGTTTTGCCGGACGACCGATTGGGCTGGCGATTTGCTTAACTTTTATAGTTTTCTTTGCCATTGATTAAGCCTCCTCTTTTTCCAATTTTACACCGGCTGCGCCTTCTCTGCGACTTACAATATCGCCAACTTTTTTACCACGCTTTGCTGCAACCATTCTCGGAGAATGGATAGAAAGCAAGGCATCAAAAGTAGCCTTAATCATATTGTAAGGGTTGTTAGAACCCAGCGATTTTGCAACCACGTCCTGTACACCCAAAACTTCGAAAATTGCACGCATCGGACCACCGGCAATAACACCGGTACCGGCAGGAGCAGTTCTCAAAATTACTTTACCTGCGCCATAGCGACCATGTGCATCGTGGTGCAATGTTCTGCCTTCGCGCAAAGGAATACGAACGAGATTTTTCTTAGCTTCATTAGTAGCTTTAGTAATAGCTTCCGGAACTTCGGCAGCTTTACCCGAACCGAAACCGACGCGTCCTTTTTGGTCTCCGACTACTACAACAGCAGCAAAAGACATTGTGCGTCCGCCTTTAACGGTTTTAGCTACACGGTTAATATGAACCAGTCTTTCAACCAATTCTTCTTTCTTTTCTGTTTTACGACGATCTACAGCTTGTGTCATATCAACCTCCTAGAATTTCAAACCAGCTTCACGAGCAGCGTCAGCCAAAGCTTTAACGCGACCATGATAAATGTAACCGCCGCGGTCAAAAACCACTTCGCTTACACCGGCCTTTAATGCTCTTTCAGCAACAGTTTTACCAATAACACCGGCTGCAGCAACAGTAGCAGTCTTTTGAACATTGGCTCTAACTTCCTTATCCAAGGTAGAAGCCGAAGCTACGGTTGTGCCTTTAATGTCGTCAATGATTTGTGCGTAGATATGCTTACCACTACGAAAAACCGACAATCTCATTTTGCCGTCCGCAGAGTTTCTCAAAGCTGTTCTAACGCGTGCTTGTCTTTTCTTAAACAATTTTCTTGGCGTATTCATTAAATTATTCCTTACTTCTTCTTGCCTTCTTTACGACGAACATATTCGTTTGTATACCTGATACCTTTACCTTTGTACGGTTCCGGTTTTCTATATTCACGAATTTTATCGGCGACTTGACCGACAAGCTGCTTATTTGCACCGGAAACAGTTAACTGTGTCGGCGAAACGCATGTAATTTTAATACCTTCGGGAGCCTCAAAAATAACATCGTGAGAAAATCCCAAAGACAATACCAATTTTTTAGAGCCTTCCATTCTGGCTTTATAACCTACGCCAATCAATTCCAACTGCTTGGTAAAGCCTTCGCTTACACCCTTAACAATCGAATTAATTTGAGCACGGGTTGTTCCCCACAAAGCTCTTGCTTGTTGTGATTGGCTCAACGGAGTAACCACAATCCTGTTTTCTTCCATTTTGGTGCTGACATGGCTATCATCAAAAGTAAAAGATAATTCTCCGTTTTTACCTTTGGCAGTAACCTTGTTGTTTTCAATTTTAACTTCAACACCTGCAGGGATAACAACTGGATATTTTCCAACTCTAGACATTCCAATTCCTCCCTAAAATACCTGACAGAGAATTTCACCGCCGACATTAGCTTTGCGAGCATCACTGTCGCTCATAACTCCTTGCGGAGTAGAAACGATTGAAATTCCCAAACCATTGTAAACTCTCGGCAGATCTTTAACGCTTGAATATACGCGACGACCCGGAGTAGATACACGGTAAATTTCTTTAATTACTGAAGCACCCTCAAAGTACTTCAATTGAATGCGAAGTTCATCAATACCGGCTTTAACAGTATATCTTTCATAACCTAAGATATAGCCTTCTTTTTTCAAAACTTCCAATACGCTTTCACGCAGGCGAGAAGCAGGAGATATAACTTCCTTTTTCTTCGCGCTTTGTGCGTTTCTAATGCGTGTGAGCATATCGCCCAAAGGATCAGACATAGACATATCTAAATAACCTCCTACTACCAGCTTGATTTAACCAAACCGGGGATTTCGCCAAAGCTTGCCATTCTTCTCAACTCATTACGGCAAAGCTTAAATTTGCGATATACCCCGCGTGAACGACCGGTGTTCTCACAACGGTTCTTAATGCGAACACGAGAAGAACTACGCGGCAATTCTGCTAATTTCAATACTTTCTTGAAACGTTCTTCAGGAGAAGTATTTTTATCTTTAATCTCCGCGACCAACTTGTTGCGACGAGCAGCAAATTTTTGGGCCTTGGCGACTCTTTTTAAGTTTCT
>JAEEYV010000061.1 GCA_016288295.1 Alphaproteobacteria bacterium | reverse complement strand
TGTTCGGTAAGATCCTGCGGATAAAAATTGTGCCCTTTGAGTAACGGAAGCCCTTCAAAGATTTCTATCGGTTGTTTGTCAACACCGTTAAAACCGGCGACACCGTTTAAGGAATTAAACAATTCAAGGGCTCTGGCAGCACGATTACTGTGAGCAGCCTCTTTTTCCAAAGCCTTTTTCATTTCGAGATTGTGGGGATTGTCTTGCTCCAAAGCAACATTGTTCATTATCTTGGCTGCAATAAGCAAGTGCTCAATAGCCTTGCGGTTACCTTCAGAAAGCTCTTGGTATGACGGAAGATCAGGTCCGGCTAAGTCAATATTGATGGTTTTGTTATCCATCATATCGGCAAGTTCTTGTTCGGTATATTTAATTTTGTAGCCATTAATTTGCATTTTCTTTTATCTCCACCGTTCTAAAACGATAAACATTGATGTCGTTTGACCAAAAACTAGGGCTCATCCCCGCTTTTAATTTTAAGTTATTCAAAAAGTCTTTGCGGTTAGGGATTTGTTCCCAAACTGAGGGTAGAAACAGCCCTTGACGATTTCCGTCACGAATTACCAAGCCATCAACCCCCGGGCGTAATTGAGCCAATAAATCTTGTTCATCTTGATAATTTATTTTCTCATAGCCGGTTAATAATGAAATTGAAACTTGTATATCATTTAACTCATCCGCTGTTAAGGCCGAAAAACGTCCATCATTAAGAGCCGCACTATAGGCATTAGCCGCCACATCGGCAACTACTGCTTGTCTGGGATATAATGAACCTACACAACCGCGGAGTTCTCCGTTCTTGGTAAGAGTTACAAATACGGCACCGCGATCAAAAAGATGATCATCATATTCTCTACGTGACGGACGATATTTATTATTTTCAACCGCCATTGCAAGTGATTTGCGCGCTGCCAATAACAATTGTTGTCCATATTCGGCACTAAAACCCAAAAGTCCGTTATATTCACGTTCTATTTGGCTGATTTCTACACCACTATGGCTGAATGACCAAGCTCCGTAGCCGACAACTCGGCTTTTATCACCACTGACATCTCCGGAATTGATTAAGGCTAAGACTTCGGGTTTAAGATTTAGTTTTGAGCTTAGGAGAAGGGCTGTATTTATTCCACCGGCACCACAAGAATGGTGGTAGTCAACATCGGCCTGCCCTTCGGAAATTTTTTCAGCAGTATAATTGTCCATTAAAACCGCATCTTCGTACTTATGATAATGTGATAAATCAGCTGAAACGACCAGTAATACATCAGGACGTTTTATATAATCAATCAAAGCATTTGATAAATCCTGAGGATTGATGTTACCATAAACAATCGGAACAATGGTAAAATCAGATAATATTTTTTGTAAAAACGGTAACTGAACTTCAACCGAGTGTTCTTTTTCATGAGCTTTTGAATTGATTGAAAATAATTTATTATGTTGTAATTCCTGTGTAATTTCTTTATTTATGGGTAGTAAGCCGAGCGGTGTTTTGAAGTAATTATTATCGGAGAGAGCTGCTCCATCAAACGCCACATAGTGTGAAGGACCTATTAAAATAACAGTTTTTATTGTTTCAGCATAATCTTTAAGTGGCAAATAAGCTTGAGCTGCCGCAGAAGCCGAATATTGATAACCGGCATGAGGAACAATAATAATTTTGGGTTGGGACAAATGTTTTTGATATGCTACATTCATTTGAATATCAACAACATGATTGAGATTTTCGGCATCGGACGGATAAAAAAGTCCCGCAACCGCCGGATTACGATATTGAGCCATAGGATCTCCTTCTGACGTATAATGAGTGCTTAAAGCGTGATTGGATGAAACTTTATAAATAAAATATAAATAGTTTGCAATTCCAAGGGTGATAATGATAAGAGCCGTCCAGATCAAGCGTTTCCAACGTTTTTGTTTTTCTGCTTCGGTATTTTGTTTCATAAATAAAGTCCTTTAGTTCAGAGCCTTATATAAAGCCTCAAAATTTTCAAAACAAATAATATCTTTGCACAAACAGCGCTCTTGTTCAAGTAGCATTGAATTAATGCGAATCGGGCGAGCATGGATTGCTTCGGCACAAAGATTGTCTAACTTGCTATCCCCGATAATCCATACCGTATCTGGAGATATTGAGTCAATATCTATCAATCCATTAAGTGTGTAAAGTGCATGTTCAGCGCAAGGTTTATCACGTGGCGCCTCATGACCGCAAACTATTCTATCAAAATATTCAAGCGGGAAAAGTTGTGGCAACTCGGCCTCAAGTAAAAGGCGATCTTTGTTAGTCATAATAGAAATTTTAACCCCGTGAGAACGCAATAATTCGATAACTTCTTTGGCTTTAGGGTAGCCAAGAATACCTTGTTCAATAATCTTAAGGTACAAATCACAAAATTCATGATAAGCGACATCTGCTTCTGAACCAAACAGATTGGGAAAATTGTCCATAAAAGACAGATTTTCATCACGGCGAGATTTAATCTTTTCCCAACAGGGCAAACAATGTTTTTTGAGAACTTGATTGACAGCTTCAACGCGTGGAGGATTGCTTTGGGCAAGAGTTCCGTCCCAATCAAAAATCACTACCTTCAACTTATTGATGTCTAAAATCATCCCCTGCACTCCCTGCCTAATAAGATAAATCAATTGAAAAAAAATACAAGACAAGAAAGCAAAAAAGGCTCTCATTTGAGAGCCTTTGTTAACTATTTTTTACCACCAATATATTTCTTACCCATCATATAGGGCTGCAATTTTTCCGGTATGCGGATTGAGCCGTCGGCCTGTTGGTGATTTTCTAAAAACGGAACCAAAGCACGTGGGGTTGCAATACCGGTATTGTTAAGTGTATGAACGAACTTTACTTTACCATCAGCATTGTCACGATAACGCAAATTGGTGCGGCGAGCCTGCCAGTCGGTAATGTTAGAACAGCTGTGGGTTTCACGATAGCAGTTTTGGCTCGGAACCCAGGCTTCAAGGTCGTATTGACGATATTTAGGAGCTCCCATATCACCGGTGCAGACTTCTAATACTTGATAAGGTAGTTCCAAATCCTGCAAGACTTCTTCAGAAATTTGCAACAGCTTTTGGTGCCATTTTTCGCTCTCGGCAATATCATTTTTGCAAATAACAAATTGCTCGGTTTTCATAAACTGGTGAACACGAGTTAAACCACGTGTATCTTTGCCAGCAGCTCCGGCCTCTCGGCGGAAGCATGGTGAAAATCCGGCATAGAGAATCGGCAATTCGTTTTCAGATAAAATCTCATCGGCACGTAAAGAATTAAGGATAAGTTCGGCTGTACCAGACAGATAAACATCATCCTCAGGCATGTAATAAATTTCATCTTTGGCAAAAGGAAGATAGCCTTGGGCATAAAGAGGCTTTTCTTTAGAAATGGACGGGACATTAATAACTCTAAAGCCGTTGGCGGCCAGTTTATCCATAACCATAAGATGGATAGCCAACTCAAGGCGAGCCAGTTCGTCAGTAATGGCATAAGTGCGCGAACCACATACTTTAGCGATGCGTTCTAACTCGCTCCAGCCGTTCATTTCCATCAATTCAACATGATCACGAGGTTGAAAATCAAATTGCGGAATGGTGCCAACCTTGCGACGAACAACATTTTCTGTATCATCTACACCGACAGGACTGTCCGGACTGGCTAAATTTGGGGTGCGCCACATAATCTCGTCAAGACGGGCCTGAGCTGCAATAAGTTTTTCCTGTTCAAGTTTAAACTCATCACCTATGGCTTTGCTTTTGGCAATAATAGCGGGACGGTCATCCGGCGAAGCTAATTTTATAGAATTGCTCAAACGATTTTTTTCTTCAGCTAAGGATTGAGATGAAGTTTTAAGTTTATTTACATCAAGATAGAGCTTAATAAGCTCATCAACATTAATATTACAACCTTTTTTAGCAAAACCTTCTTTAACTACTTCCGGGTTTTCAACTATAAATTTAATGTCCAACATTTTATTCGTCCTTAGTTTTGTTAATTATAAAAAATATTCTCGCAAATAATTCGGCAAATCGGCGACATTAACACGATGCTGTTCCATGGTATCACGGTCGCGAATGGTTACAGATTCCGGCTGTTGCTCAATGGTTTCAAAATCAACCGTTATACAAAGCGGAGTACCGATTTCGTCATGGCGGCGATAAGCTTTACCTATGTTTCCAGTGTTTTCCAAAGCCACACGACCGATGCCGAGTTTGAGCAGGTTTTGTTTGATTTCGTGGCACTTGTTCATTATCTGCTCATTGTTCTTTTTGAGCGGAATAACCGCAACTTTGATTGGAGCAAGGTGTTTTTTGAGTTTTAAGACAATACGACTGTTGCCCTCGCCTAAGTCTTCTTCGGTATAAGCTTCGGTCATAACCGCTAAAACACCTCGATCAATGCCCATAGACGGCTCAATTACAAACGGGACAACCCATTTGTTGTTGTCATTCATAATGCAGAGTTTCTGGGTCGAATCGGGATTAGCGTGGCAGTGGGAAGTTAAATTCATTTCTTCTTGTGCCTTAGTGTGATTTCCAAGGTCGTAGTCCGTACGGTTAGCAATGCCTTCCAGTTCTTCCATACCATGTGGAAATTGGTATTCAATATCGTAACAAGCCTTAGCATAGTGAGCCAAATCTTCTTTCGGAGTAGTATAAATATTCATATGTTCTTTTTTAAGACCTTGATCAAGCCACCATTGAATGCGGGTTTCTTTCCAGATTTCGTGCCATTTTTCGTCTTCACCGGGTTCAATAAAGAACTCTAATTCGGCCTGTTCAAACTCACGCACACGGAAGATAAAGTTACGCGGGGTAATTTCGTTGCGGAAAGATTTACCGATTTGAGCAATACCAAACGGCAGTTTACGTGAGGTAGAATCGACAACATTTTTAAACTGGGTAAAAATTGCCTGTGCAGTCTCGGGGCGTAAATAACCGAAAGATGAGCCGTCATCAACCGGACCGATTGCGGTTTTGAACATAAGGTTGAACGGGCGCGGTTCGGTCAAGTCAGTAGAGCCGCAGTTGGGGCATTTGCCGTTAATATGGTCAGCACGAAAACGGCTTTTGCATTTTTTGCAATCGACCATCGGATCAGAAAATGTATCCTCATGTCCGGAATAATGCAAAACCTTTTGGTTGGTCAAGATTGCGGCGTCAAGGCCTTCAACATCGTCACGCTCATAAACCATAGCGCGCCACCAAGCGGCTTTGAGGTTATTTTTGAGTTCCACACCAAGCGGACCATAATCATACACACCTTGCAATCCACCATAAATATCTGCGTTTTGATAAATAAAACCGCGGCGTTTGCATAAAGATACAAGTTGGTCCATTGTTGTTGCAGGCATTGTTTTTGTCCTTTGTTGTTGATTTGTTAACTTCTTTGTCTTATAAGATATTTAAGATAAAATAGCAAGTGGAGATAATTAAAAATGGTAAAAAAAGTAAAAGTTGCGCTTGTTTATGACTTTGATGGCACTTTAAGCACAACAAATATGCAGGATTATGGTTTGATTCAGTTGTTTAAGATGCGCCCGAAAACTTTTTGGAAACAGGCGAATCAATGGTGGCATGACAATGATGCGGATCAAATTACAAGCTCCATGTACTATTTTGTAAAAATGTCAAAGCAGAAAAGAATGCCCCTTACTAAACAAGTTTTTGCAAAATGCGCTAAAGACATTGAGTATTATGCCGGCGTAGAGGAATGGTTTGACCGCATAAACCGTTTTGGCAAAAGGTTGGAGCTGAATATCGAGCACTATATTATATCTTCCGGATATGAGGAAATTATTGAAGGAAGCTCTATCCGCAAATATTTTAAGGAGGTCTTTGGCTGTGCCTATGCTTATGACAGAAAAGGACATCCGATTTGGCCGGCAAGAGTAGTAAACTATTCTACAAAAACACAGTATCTGGCAAAAATTAATAAAGGACTTGGCAAACTGGAAGATCGCGCCGTAAATGAGTTTATGCCTGACAAAGACAGACCAATACCGTTTTCGCGTATGATTTATTTTGGTGATGGAGATACAGATATTCCGTCAATGCGCTTGGTAAAGAAGAGCGGAGGATATTCGGTTGCGGTGTATAGACCGAAGAGTCACCATAAACGTAAGGCTATAAAGCTTCTGACCGATGGGCGTGTCGATTTTGCGTTGCCGGCAGATTATTCTGAAGATGGACAGATTGATATGGTGATAAAAACTATATTGACGAAGATGGCAACTGAGCGAGATTTACAGATTTTACAGGAAAAAGAAGACAAGAAAAAACTGCCTCGGAAAAAATAAATAAAAAAATGCTTGCAAAAAAGATTTTTTTAGCATAGATATATCTGTGCATCAAGATTGGAGTGTCGCCAAGTGGTAAGGCATCGGCTTTTGGTGCCGACATTCGTAGGTTCGAATCCTGCCACTCCAGCCAATAAAAAAATCCTCCTTTATGGGGGATTTTTTTATTGGGTTAGAGGGCGGATTTGAAGCTACGAGAAAGTAGGTTCGACTACAAGCGAAAGGCGGACGGAAGTACGCCGGTGAGCATTAGCGAATGAGCGCAGTGGAACAAGCATTGCTTTAAGCAATGTCGCGGACAATCCTGCCACTCCCCACGGTGGAATCTGTCGTTTTTCCCCATACCAAAACAAAACCCATAAATTTATAAAGGCGAATGTGGAAGATTAACATTCATCAAATTGTTTTTTATAGTTTTCTTCCAAACTATCTAATTCTTTAAAATCATTATAATATGCAACTATTGATAAAAAGCAAACTACTTCAGCCACGTCTTTTTCTTGAGGGAAAAAAGATAGAAAATTATTATGTTTAAAGCAACAATATGACAAATAAAAATTATGTAATAAATAATCTATCTTGCTGTAATTAGTTACAAATTTTTTCATAACCTTTTTTATATGATTAATAAAATCATCAATACTATTTTGAATGGGCTTTCCTTTATAACATTTACCAAAATTTCTAAGTTTTTCTTCCTGAGATAGTGTATCATCATTTAGCATATTGTAGACTTTTTCTGATTGCTTTAGAATTGGTTGCCCGAAATTCTGCAAAAAATCTAATGCAGTTTTAAAATATTCATTCCAGATTTTTTCTTCATTTTTACTAGGATATTGCAAAACCATTTCCATATATTTATAAGCAATATTTCCCATTATATTTTGAAATGTTTTTGACCCTTGCTCTAATTGATAAATAGAAGCTTGCAATTCAAACATATATCCAGCAATAATTGTTGCTTCATATTTACAGTCATTTTGATATAGCATTACAAATGCTTTTTTAGATGCTTCAAATCTTTGCTTAAGCAATTTTATACTAACTTGTTCAGGTGTATCATTAATATTACCTAAAACCATATGATAACTTGCTATGATATTTTTAATACATTCTTTGATATATTTTTCTTTTTCATCGTCCATTATTTATATGCTCTCTAAGCATTTTAATCTGTTTTTTGATTTTTCTTCAATGTATGTAATATATTTTTTCATATAATCCCAATCTGGATTACCATTTTCATCAACAGGTAATTTAAATTGAAAATCTGTTTTAATATGTGGGTTTAATTCATCAATAAAAGCCTTATAATGCAATTGGCTTTCCACAAAAATTGATGTGCTTATAAATTGTTTTATTCTAAATGACATCTCTGTTTTTGGTATTAAAACAATGACATTTTGGCTTGTATAAAAATCATTTTTTTGAATAAAGCAAGAACCTAAATATGCACCACCCAATGCAAGTGTTAAATATCCAGATTTATATGGTTCTAAGCCATCAATTTTATTAACTTTTGTTGTTACACCTTGTCCAGCGTTTGCTCTTCCTACAAAATCAATAGAAGGATTATCTGTTTTCATTTTAACTCTATCAAGTTTTGTTCCCATATCAATGTTAAAAATATCGTATAAATGAAAATATTTCCATTTTTGGCAGTTAATACTTCCTTTTTCGGTTTTAGATGACAAACTGAACTGAACTGAATTGAACTGAACTTTCTTTTCTATACTTTTGATGTAATCTTCCATACATTGCCAATCAGGTTTATATTCACCTTTTTCATTCAATTTAGATGGAAGTGTTATAATTAAATTTGGTAATACAGTACTTGATAATTGGTCATTGTACGTGCTGTATGTTATTACTTTTCTTATGACTGAAACTAAAAACCACGCAATGTAATTATTCAAATTTACATTTTTAGGTTTAAGACAATGAACTTTCATATCTAAAGATGCTTGTCCTTTTTGATAAAATACAGTCCCTAAAAACGATACACTTATAAAATTCTCAAAAATTCTATAATCAGCATTTTCTATCTCATCAGAATAATAACCAGTAATGCCATTATTAACACCGCTCACTGTTATTCTAGGAATATTTCCATCTACTAAATCTTTTTTTGCAATATATGAGCCTGTAGGAACTTGTAACTTTTTCCCTACAATTTCTGTTTCAAAAATGTCTGATATTTTGAATTGATGCCATTGTTTTATATCAATTTCCTTCATCTTAATCCTCTCTGGTTTTTAAGTTGATGGAAATTGTATTGTCCATAGCTTGTATATCACTGGAATATAAAACTTTATCAATTAATCGGTCTTTTAGTTCTTTAACATCAATACCTTGTTCAAACATCATATAATCCATTACTGTTTTTGTAAAATCTTCTTCATATATTTTGAATTCTGCTTTAGGCATTTGATAACTAAGGTTTTCTGATGGTTTAAGCCATTGTATTGTGTCGTGTCCAGATTGTTTTTTTATAATATCAATCCAATAATCTTCTATTGTTTTCCATTTATCTTTAATATCTTGTCGTCCTTGATTTTTAACGGTTTCTAAGCCGTCTTCTTCAATATAGCACGCAAATATTTCTTCATTATTTTGTGGCTTTCCTGCCTCAAATACAAATACTGATGTTGTCACACCCTCAAAGAATGTTTTCTCCGATAATTTAATTATTTTCTTTAGTGTATGCTTTTTCAGTAGGTTTTTACCTTTGTTGCCAACTTTTTCTAATTTCTTATCAGGTAGAATAAAAGCACATATTGTTCCTGCTTTCACGTTATTCAAAACATTTGTAACAATTTCAATACAACCATACTTATTTTCAAAAGGCGGATTCATCAAAACTTTTGTGATTGGTTTATCTTTTATCCATTCACAAGCTGTTTCTGTTCTTGTATCCAACTGCTCTAGGTTAGTTTTACCATCTTTATGAATAAGCATATTAGCACAAGCCAAGGCATATATCTGTCTATCAAACTCAATGCCGTATAATTGTTTTTGCTTAATATCACTTGCTTTGTGGGTTTTAACACCGCCAGCTTCTTTTATCATATTGCACATTGCTTTTACTAAAAACGAACCACTACCACAAGCAGCATCTAATATAACATCATCTTTATCAACATCAATTAAACGGTACATAAAAGAAGTGATATGGTCTGGTGTAAACACTTGTCCACTTTCTGTTTTTCCTTTATAACGGTTAAACTCATTAAAGAAAATTGCCATAACATCTTCACCATTCCAAAAATCAGAATTTATAGAATCGGATATTTCTACAATATTATCAATAAAATTATCTATAGCTTCTTGGTTTTCCGTAGAGTTCATTTTAATTTCGCTATAAACTTCAAGCAAAATATCTAACTTTTGGTTTTGCTTTTTTGCATCCAACAAAGATTTTGCTAACGTTGAGTGTATGGTCGTATGAAATGTTGGATAATCCATACCTTTAATTTTACTTAATTGTGCACCATATCTTTCAGCAACCAAAGCACAAGCTGTAAAAATCATTCGGTGGTACAAATTTTTAATACCAAACTGAAAATGTAAACTATCATTGATTTTTTTAGTTAAATTATAAATTTGTTGCTTATCAATTTTATTTTCTTTGAACAAACTTAAGTAATATTCTTTGTTTTGCAGGGTATTAACAGTTTTTATTTGTTCAAGATTCTTATAAACAACAACATCTTCCCCATTATATAAAATTCCAATAACCTTTTTGTATTTTGTTAAGGCAATCTTGATATTTTTATGAAGTTCATCCACACAATTTTGTTTTGAAACATCTATACTACTGTTTTTTGTTTCAAGAATAATTGCAACATCATTTACATTTTTCGGTAAGTACCAGCCATCAGGTTTATCTTGAACACCTTTGAATCCAAGTTGATTAAATGATGTCAACTGTCCGACACCTGCTTTTACATCTTTATCATCAATAAAATGTAAAATATTCTTTGCTAAATCTCTAACTTCATCTTCAGTCATCATAGCAATATCCTTATGTTTATGCCCTTAATGTGTATTATAGGGCTACGATAAATCAAAATCCTTAAAACTTAGTTTCTAAATAAAAAAATAGGCAATTCAACCTCCGCTTCTTGACACTCATAAGTTAAAAACAATCAAAATTTTATCTCGAGAATTGCAAGCTCACTCCAGCCACAATTCAAAAAATCGTCAGAAATGGCGATTTTTTTGTATGTTTAAAAATATTGTAATTGACTGACATTCGCTCAGAAAGCCGGGTATGACACCCGGCTTTCTGCATAATATTAAGAATTTGAACCTATGAATGGCAGAACGAGCAAAATGTTCTTGAGGTTGGTATAAAAATCGGAAAATGACGGTAGTGATTTTTTTGTTGATTTGGACAAAAATATATGATATAGTGTAAATGTTTTAGAATTACAATGACTATTATTAACATAGAAGGCTACGTATATCTGCTCGCAAGAGTGGCGTGGCATTGATTATTATGCGATATGAAGGAAGTAATGTTGACACAGAATTGTGTATAATCAAGGATGTGGGTGAACTAAAACCCGAAGTAGGTTTTTATGGAATTGGTTGGGATGGTGGTGGTGCAGTCTTGAAAAAAGTAAGTTCAAAACCGCTCCCAAAGTTGGGGACGAGCTTTTGTTATATACAGTAGACTTGCAAATCATTGGTTTTGACCTCAACGGAGTACGCCAATGGCGCAAGCGCGGTTTTCACAAGGGGAATCCGCCCAAACGCACCAAGTGATTATCCTTTAACAAATCAAGGCATGGAAGCAATTCCGTGCCTTGATTTGTTTTAAATCATCCAAATAATTAACCGACGAATTTAAATTCTGTACTTATAAATTTGTTGATTTATTATAAAGTTAGCGTTGTTAAGCGAAAGGAAGAGAGATGGAGAATAATAATGTGATTTATGCTCCGTTCATCGGGGTGGTTCCAACAGCTTCTTATGCCGCAGAGGTCGCGGCACCTCCGTATGATGTTTTGTCATCAGAAGAAGCAAAAATTAAGGCTCAACACAAACCTTACAGTTTTTTACATATTTCAAAGGCTGAAATAGATTTTGACGGTGAGGTTTCGCCTTATGAAGAGCGTGTATATCAAAAAGCTGCAGAAAATTTTAAGAATTTATTAGAGCAAGGCATATTGTATAAAACCAATAAGCCTTGTTTTTTTGTGTATCAGATGACTATGGGCAACCATGTGCAAACCGGTTTGGTCGTTGCCGCTTCTGTCAAAGCCTATAACGAAGGGCGGATTAAACGTCATGAGCTGACGCGTGTGGCCAAAGAAAACGACCGGGTAAAACAAATTCGCACCGTTGGTGCACAAACCGGACCGGCTTTGCTGATTAATAAAAATCTTCCGGAAATCAAAGAGTTGTTGCACAAGATCACGACAACCAGAAATTATGCTTTTTCGGTTGTCGGAGATCATGATGTCAGACACAGCTTATGGATTGTTGATGACGACAATGAAATAAATCAGATTGTGTGGGCTTTTAGTGCTCAAAATGAGGCTTATATCGCCGACGGACACCACCGCTCTGCTGCCGCCGCAAGGTTGGCAAACGAAGACGGAACAACTGATAGTGCACGTTTTTTGGCAGTGGCTTATTTTGAAGATGAAATGAAAATTTGGGATTATAACCGCGTAGTATTTGATTTGAACGGAAATTCAACCGAAGAATTTTTGCAAAAATTGGGGCGGAATTTCAGATTGTCGCCGATTGCAATGTCAAAACCGACCCGAAAAGGTTTGTTTACAATGTATTTGAACAAGCAGTGGTACAATTTGGAGTATATAGGTGCGCCAATGCCGGATGATCCCGTGTCGCAGTTGGATGTCAGTTTGTTGAGCGAAAAAGTTCTGAAAGAACTGCTGGCAATTGAAGATTTGCGTAATGACGAAAGGATTGATTTTATCGGCGGTATTCGCGGAGCAGAGGAAATTCAAAAAGTTGTAGATGCACACGCCGGAAGTGTCGGGTTTATGGTTTATCCGACTTCAGTCGCAGAGCTGATTGCCGTGGCAGATAAAAAAATGCTGATGCCTCCAAAATCAACGTGGTTTGAGCCAAAACTAGCCGACGGAATTGTTTCTAAATTGTCAGAATAAGGAACAGCTTGAATTTGGGCAAAAAAGAACCGCCTCCCCCGATGTGGAGGGAAGCGGTGTTATGATTATGCCAGGTATTGTTAATTTTTGATGCAAGCCGCATCATCTAAAAATCGTTATTCTGCTTGCTGCAATAAAAACCCTTGTTATGTTCATATAAAACTATTCGTACTTCAGCATTTTTTATTTTTTCTATTAATAAGTCCGGACAAATTTTTAAGAGCATAAATCGTATTACAGCGCCGTGTGCAACAACGCATAGATTTTTGGTATTATGATGTGTATCAAGATAGTGTTTAATAGCAGACATAAAACGTTCACATGCTTGACGTTTGGTTTCACCTTTTGGGTAACACAGCATGTCATAACATGGATCAAACGAACTATATGCGGCGTATAAATCAGTGCCGTTGGAGAATTCAAAACCAGAGGTTTTATATGGTGGTTCAAAAATGATTTTTTCAAGATCTTCAATTTTAGTTCCCTCATAAATGCCGTTTGAGAATTCTTTTAAGTTGTCATCATAAATAATCGGGGCTGGTACATTTTGGGCAATAATTTTTGCAGTATCTTTGGCTCGCTTTAAGGTAGAGCATAAAATTACATCAAATTTTACGCCATCGGATTGAAGTTTTTTTCCGGTTTCTAAGGCTTGAAGTCTTCCGAGTTCTGTTAAATCTGTTTCAATCTGACCGGCAATTTTGTGTTCTTTATTAAAAATCGTTTCACCATGTCGAATAAGATAAATTTTAGTCATAATTTTTTCCCACAGCCTTTTGTTTTAGAATGCAATTTCGCATATTATAAACTTTTACATTATTTAATCAGGATAATCGGCACAGCCAGGAGGATGGCGCAAATACCAAAAAGGAGCTGATTTTTAAGGCTTTGTTCGTGATAACGAATTGCAGAATAAATCATCACTATGGGAACAGAAAGTCTTAAAAATAAAGCCACAATCGAAACCGGCAATATATTGATTGAAGCATAAATTACTAAGAATTCTGACGTTGCATAACAAATTCCAGCATAGACGATGAACTTGTTTAAAAATATATTCTTAAAATCCTGCTTGCTGATGCCGTACGCCAGGCTAAATAGAAACATTACAACAGATGATATGAACAAGTGCGGATACCATCCGATTTTGGGAATGGCCAAGTGATCGGAAATCGTGTATGATGCCATAATTATCGTTACAATAACAAAAGCGAATTTTGCCCGTTTGGGTAGTCTATTAGCATCACCTTTGATGAAAAAGATTATACCTAAAACCCCAAATCCCAAAATGCACAAAACTTTAATTGCACCAAGCCCCTCATTGAAAAACACATTATTTGCAAGTGCGCCCAGTGCTAATGCAATAAAACTCAAAAATACAGAGGAAGATGTACTTTCTTTGTTCACAATTTGTTGTAGCTCAATTAAGTAAAAAAGTGTTGCTCCTTTATAAATACTGATAAAGACAAAAGGAGAAAATAAAGTTAGTTGCAAATTGTTATAGAGCAAATGTCCTAAAAGAGGAAAAGTTGCTATGAGTGCTACAACAAGCCATACGCTTGTAAAGGCTGGTGACATTTTGGGTGGAAAAATTTTTATTACCGGACGATATAAAATCGGTCTTGCCGCCCATGATAGCAACAATATGATGCCAACAACAATTTGAAATAGCGTCATCTTCTGTGTTTACCTTTTATCCACGACCATTATCAATGGGTTGTTTGAGATGTGACTTACTGTTATTTGCTAACAAATTTTCAGTACCGATTACATGGCACAGCATTGCAATGTCCTCTTTAAGTTTACCTGTAATAAAAACTGATACATCAGCAACTTGCTCATACAGTGAATTCCTGTCAATATAGAGTTTTGTCATAATCTCGGAAGCTTTACGGTCACGTTTTTCAATACGCTCTAAATACCTATTTCGAGAATCGGCTTTTTTCTTAGCTTGTATAGAAGGTGCTTTTTGCAAGCCCTTTGAGACATATTTACGTACATCTGCAATACGTTTCGATACAAATGACATTGGGGATTCTGTCGCGATATCAGGAAATTCATTTTTTAAGTCGTCCAAAATCGGACCATTTATGTTTGAGCGTGTAATTATTTTACCATCAAGCATTGCTTCAAAATCTTTTGTAATATGTGTAACTATTTTACTCAAGTCAGTTTTTATATATACTACTTTGTAGCCTTTTGCTTTAAAGGCAGCCGCCGTTTTAGGATGCAACATAGCTTTACCGCCTAAACTCGGAATCTGTCCGTCAAACTCACCTTTTGCCAGCATATCTAATATAACATCGGACTCTAAATCTCTAAAAGTGGGCTCTCCATATTTTTTAATGAATTCATTAGTTTTAATTAAGAGCGGAAAATCAGATTCAGGAATATTGTGATCTTGCATAAACTTTTTTACTACCGGATTATTCCTGTCTGTCCTTGCATTGCGAAACTTTATATCAGAAGAAACGGCTTTTATTTCTACTCCAGTTTTTTCTTTTGCTATGCGTGCAAGTTCATCCGAAAGAGTTGACTTGCCAACACCAGGTAACCCGATTATAATCGTTTTGGTTATTTTGGCTTTTATTTCTTGTGCAGTACTGTCCATTATTATTTTATCCTTTAAAAATGAGGCAGATTTTTTTGCTATATTTTTGTGTTAATAATAGCATGAGAAAGCCTTTAAATCAAGTTTGTTTATTATTTATTTTGATCGAATATCAAGAATAAAATTAGTTTTATGATTAAGATCTCAAGCAAGTATCTTTATGGTAGCTTTCTTTTATATAATTGGTATGCTTATTGATGTGCGCTTGTGGATTTGATATAAATGATGTTTTAATTAAACTCAAATAAAGGCAAAAAAGAACCGCCTCCCCCGATGTGGAGGGAAGCGGTAAGAAAACTGGTTGTTTTACTTCAGCGAGATTACTCTTTGGTTACGACGTAGTGGGCAGACCTGCAATGGTAGCAGGTAGCCTTGTCCTCGGCTGCATCAATAGCTGCCTGAAGGATCTCCGCAAGAGGAGTGTCCCACTCCCCCCTGGAAAATTCATTGACGAGGACAACCTCGATCTTGCCCTGCTTCTCATCGCCTTCACCCTCGGTGAAGGTACGAATGATGCGATAAACTCGGTGGGTAAAATCGCGGCGATGGTGCCAGGTTTTCACTACGTAATATCCCGGATGAACCGGGATAAGTGCGTGATCCCCACAAGATAGGTGACCTGATTGGCGTATGTAGCAAGCCGTCGGCTTTTCGCCGTTCGGCTTAGCAATGATCGTTGCATCGCCGGTATTGGTGGCACCTCCACCACATTCCCACACAGCCACGAAACCACGCTTTGTAGTTGTTACGACCATAATCTCGCTGTTGTTGCTCATGTTCTTTTCCATATTGTTCTAGGAATTATTTTCAGCGATAATCGAGCATTAAATATATCGCTGAAGAAACAAACCGCCAGAAAAAATAAAAATGTTAAATCTCCTGTATGCTCCGGCCAAAACCCTTGTTTTAGTGGAATATTGTTAGTATGTTGTTGTTTACCTAACATCTGGCCTAAGCGCGGTAAGAAATCATAATAATAATCTCTTTAATATTGTTTCATTTGTCAATATATCACATTTTTGAGGCCAAAACAACAAAAATCGTTAAAATTTATTAATTTTTAAATAGATGAAATTCACAAATTTTTGTTGACAAAAATACAAAAAATGGTTATATTGGTTTGTGAGCATAATTATTAAAAAATTACAATATGAAAACTAAGATTGTTACAATTCAAGAAATAAATCCCTTGGGGGATGGCTGGTATGAACTTAGGGTTAAACTGGCCAATGCAGAGGACTTTGGCTTTTGCTATGAGTTCTCTGAGGAAGTACCCAAGAAGGGCGACGTTATAACCATAACGCTTGAAGGAACCCTTGTGACGGAAGTCACAAAATCTTAAACATAGGCGTAGGAGCAATCCTACGCCTATGTGCATTTTGTTTGTGTCAGTATAACAAAACACCCCGAGGTCTTGTTCAGGCTTCGGGGTGTTTTGTTGATAGGAACATCGAATTCACGAGATTGGGGGCTTGGTGTGATCAAACACTACTGTACCAACCTCGGGGACGAGATAATTTCCAGTTCGAGTGATAACAATGTTAGAGAGCTGTTTCTCGCTCATGAGACTGATGATGGCTTGGCTCCTCAAGTCAAACGGATCTTTTTCTGCCAACTTTTGAATTTCTTCACGGGTGTACCGTTTGCCAATGACAACTGATTTGATAATCTCAGGTTTACCTACACGTTGCCCATTGTCTGCAACCCTAATTTTGTATACTTTGTATGCAAAGCATTTCTTATTGTTTAAGGCGATTTTGTGAGCACTCGCGAGTTTGGTTGTCTCAAGCACGTTAGTTACTGTAAAGTCGTACACGCCAAGACTGAACAATTGTAGAACTGTTGTTTCCTTCATAATTTGATTTTTATTGGAAAGTTAATTAATGCTAATAATTGATTTTGCGGGTTTATAATAAATCGCTTTGCAATTTTGTCAATATATTTCTTTTTGCTTGACAAAAATGATCTTTTGCTTTATATTTGTCGAGAAACTGAGGGACTAATGGAAAATTTTGCAAATTTTATCAAAGACAATACTTCTTTATTTCCGGCTGATGTAATTGAAAAAGCCGAACAATTTTATGCGTTGCAAAATTCATATCAACTTAAACAATTAAATTTGCAAATTAGAAAAAACGCATATCACATAAATCATTCTTCAGATGCGCAACAAAGACAAGCTCTCGAACAACAACGCAAAGATATGGTACATAGTCGCGATGAACTGATAAATCAAAGGCAACAAAATAGTTTTTCTGATCTTGACTATAATGTTCGATGCTATTTGTGCATGGTAGCATTGGTTAATAAATATTTGTTAGAAGAAGCAAAAATCCACGGTATTAAAAGTAATATGTCCTTTGCAACTCAAGAATTTCAAAATTCGCAGGCATATCAAGAATTAGTGCATATAAGAGATTATATTAATGACTATATCGCACGTAACTCCCAAAAAGTGCTAAGCCATCGATACTTTGTAAAATTGCATAAAGATTGCAAAGATTTTGGTGAGTTACGAAAAGTTGCTGATGCATATTTTGAAGAGTTGAACTCATCAGAGCGCAAAAAAGGCAATAAAATCCAAAACAGCCATAGTGGAAAGGTTATTGCCACTTTTCCGGAACTTAAACTTCAAGTCGTACAATTATTTGAAAAATGTGCCCTAAATTACGAAGGTGCGGCTATGCATCATTGCGTTGGTTCATATGCTGATAGAGTTGCTAAAAATGAAACTGCAATTTTTTCTCTAAGAGATATAGCCTCGCCTGACCAAGAATGTCTGCCACATGCAACAATGGAGTTTAGTGACGGTAAAATTAAACAGATTAAAGGTCCTTACGATGGTATAATTGAGCCACGTTATATGCTTGCTGCGCGTCGTATGGCTTGTGTTTTGTTAAACGCTGATAGTTTGAGTGATGCTCAGATTGCTGAATCAGAAAAAAATAATCTCGGTTTTATTTTAGATGAGGGAGAAAATGAATGTGATTTGCTGGGAATTGAACGGACTAACATTAAATCATTAGCTATGCGCGCAGAATATTGTGAGCAAATCAATTTTGATAATATTAATGTTGATGAATTACGCTTAAATAGCGAAATTTCAGAAAATACATTACGAGCCTTATCAAAAACAAAAAACATCAGAAAAATAAACTTTCAAATCGGTGAAAATTCTAACACAAATAAAATAGACTTTTCCAATGTCCCGTTTAGCAAAATATCAATGTCCGGAAAATCCGTGACAATGCAAGAATTTGTATTACCGGAAGGGCTTGAGGCTCTTAAAATACAAGGAGATTTTCCTTCTTTATCAAAACTGGTCCTGCCAAAAGGTATAAGAACACTTGAATTATCTAAAAATTTTCCAGCTTTATCGGAGCTACAACTTTCGGAAAACCTGGAAACACTCCATATAGAAGGAAATTTTTCCATAAACGAGCTAAATTTACCAGACAGTTTAAAAGCTCTTGAGATGAGTGGAGATTTTCCTTATTTAAGGAAGCTAGTATTATCTGATAAGCTTGAAAAGTTTGTGATGAGTGGGGAGTTCCCCTTGCTACAAGGAGTAGAATTGCCTAAGAGTATAGAACGAGTTGAGACTTCATTTGTTTTTTCGGGGCGATTTCCACATTTAAGAGAATTGGAGTGCGGTGGCTTGTCCGAAGGATTCGATTTTGAAAATATTGAAAAAATTAAATTGTCCGGAAAAGTAAAAACTCCTAAGGTTTTGGATTTATCAGACTGTAAGAAATTGTTTGCTCTTGAATTTGGTGGCTCAGCTACTTTGGATACAGAAAAAATTATATTACCATCATCACTTCAAGTAATGATCGGAGATACTTGTTCATTTTATAAATTGAAAGAAGTTGATTTGAGGGCTGTGGATTGTACTTGTTTTGGTAAAATAATAGGCAACAAACTTAGTCTTGTTTATGGAAATTTGGATGATTTTATGGCCAAAGTCGCAAATCCGACAGTAGCATCAGGATATCCTTTCTTGGGTATATTATTGGGTCAGGTGGCAAATGCTCCAAATTTGGAACGTATTTTGTTTCCTCAAAAAATTGAAGAAATTTATCTTAGATACATGAACGTTAATGGGTTTGATGTCGACTTTGCACAGTATCCTAATTTAAGAGTGCTTGAAATCGATGAAAATTGTAAGTGCACAAAGGCTTGTATTAAAAGTATTTCAAGATGTCGCAATTTAGAAAGGCTTGTGATTAACGGACAAGAAATTGCTCTTCCTATTCAAGCACCTAAAAAAAGATTGAATTTTCTTAGCAGGTTGAAGAAAAAAATGCGTTAGACCTTTTATGCTTGACGAAAAATACGTCATCAGCTATAAAAAAATATCAAAAAATTATTATTAACTTAGCAAAAGTGATTATTATGAATGATTTAATTGAACAAGTATTGGCCGGTGGCAAACCAGCTATCGACAAGTTGACTCAGCTGTTTTCACTTCTTGTCTCATCGGGGGATGCAACGTTGAACGCTCTGCTGAACGGCAAGGAAGGAAAGGTTGATAAGGACGACTTTTTTACATTTGTCGAGCGAGTTGCCGGGGCAAATGGTTACTGTAATGAGCTTGCAGATTCATTGAAAAGAATAAAGACTTCAACATCATCTGCAACACCTGCAACACCTCAAGCACAAGACAAGAGCCCGGCAGATAGCGATATCAGTTGGAGAACAGTGCTAGGGTTTACCGTGATGTATTGGAAAAACAATCCTATCGGGGTTGTGATCCGAGGTGAGCCACTGTTGGTTATGGCGACGAAAGATCTTTGCAAAAACAGGCAAATTAACGAGGTAAAAAACCTGATTAAGAAGTTGCCGGTTCCGCCGGGTTACCAATGGAAGGTTCCATCTGATTATGATTTGTCTCTGGTGACGCAGCCGGTACAAAGTGTTTTGTCTCACTTGAGAGGAGATTTATTGGTTTCACAGAACAGAAATTTCGGTTATCTCTCATCTACGTCACAAAGCAATACCCCGCGAAGGTGGGGCGTTAGGCTCTTTCTGGTGGAAAAGGAGTAACTTTAAGGCAAAAGGTTTCTCAGTATGAGAAGCCTTTTGCTGTTTTAAAGGCAAAATTTTTGTTTTGACTTTTCAAAACAGCCAGAGTAGAGTTTTGGGTGTGAAATAATTTTGTTGTGGAGGTTGCAATGACCCAAAAGGCTCCTTTCGGTACTTTAAATTTTATAGTTTTGATATTATCTCTTGCTTTGGGATGTTTCTTGCTGTTCAAAGGTTTTATTGCCTTTAAGGAACAGGATATAGAAAAACATGTTGCAAGTTTGAATAAAAATTATGGTTCACAGGCCTCTTTTGAACAATATTTCAATACTTTGAGCAAACGAGCTGATAAAGATTGGGCTTTGGCTGTTGCCGCCGTTTATTGCAAACAGCAAATGGCTGAGTTTGCTATTGCTCATGGTGCAGATCCTGATTTGCAAATTGAGGTCGTTGCTAATTATCATGTCTTGAACACTCATGACCGTTGGGCTTTTATCAATGGTGAAAATTGGAAGCAATATAAAGGGGCTCAGTTTGTAAAAAATACTAAAAACTATGTTCCGTTTGATCGTCCAAAATCAATTGAAATGGATTGCAAATGCGAGCCTGAAACAAGATCTATGGGAGTATTTTCGGTTGATGAATTGTTGGAAAAATGTAATCCGACAGCAACAAATTTGACCCAAAAAATAACAGAAGCCGCAGAAGCTGTTGAAGAAGTGGTTGAAAATACGGTTGAAAAAGTTAAAGACGTAGTAGAAAATATTACAGAAGAAAAAGAATAAAATTATGCATTTTATCGGAGAGTTTTTGGGCTATTTGGCCGGTGTTTGCACGGCAATTTGCTTTTTGCCGCAGACAATACAAACTATTAAATCGCGCAATGTCAGCGGGTTGTCTTTGTTAAGCTATGTAATTTATTGCACCGGGGTTTTGTCGTGGATTTTATACGGCGTATATCTGCATTCGGCTCAAATGATAATTTTCAATTCATTATCGCTGTTTTTTGCCACTATCATTTTGTATATGATTGTGGTCAATCGCAAACAAAAATAGTAAAAACTCAACACTAAAAAAATGTGTTATATGCCACTGGACCAAAATGATTATACTTGTAATCTTGTTGCATTTTGTCATAAACTAGCATCTTTTTCCCCTTAAGGCTGATATAATTATTAATACAAGAGTTGCGACATGCTTTGATATTTTGAATCGATTTTTATTTGACAAAAAAACATATTATTGTATACTTAATTCGGGAAGGGTTATCAGGAGAAGTGATGTGTCGATTCAAAACAACTTTTGCGTTATAGATATTGGAACTAATGCTATAAAATGTAAGTTATTCAGCAATGGTAAGTACATAACTCTTCGTAATAAGTTTCTGTCTAGCAGCGGCTTTGACAATTTAGACAAGGATGAGGTTCTAAAATATTTACAAGAATTTATGGAAGAAGCATCAAATAATAATATAAGTAGATCAAAAGTTTATATATGTGCAACAGAAGGCTTTCGGACATCAACTAACCAGCAAGAAATCAATGACACTGTCTTTCAAGAAACTGGACGAAGGATTCATATTATATCGCCTAAAAGAGAAGCATATTTATCTGTAATTGGAGGACTACAAGAAATTCCAGCCGATAAATTAACAGCTAAGAATGTTTTGTATATAGAGAGCGGTGGGGGTAGCACGGAAATATCCTTGGCTGATTTATCATCACGACCACCATCAATAGTTGCCACAGTTTCTTTGCCTTTTGGCACTAAAAGATATGATACGAAAGATGAAAATGCTATATATTATCAAGCTGTTAAAGATTTTTTAAAGCAAATTCAAAAATCTAGTTTTATTATAGACGATTCCATAGCATGTGTGATAAATTCTACCGCTGCAGCCAGAGTAATTTCAGCAGAATATACCCCCCCAAGATTTAACCCTAAAATTACGATGTTAAAACAACAGAAAATGTCTGTGCCTCGTTTTGTGGCCAAGTTGAGGGAAATTATTGTACACAAAGAAAACATCCCAAGTGAAAAATATTGGCTTAATGAGCAAGATCAGAATGGTTTTATTGGCCATTGTCATATATTGAACAAGTTATTTTTTGAGTTAAAAAAACAACGATTTCCCGCTAATCTCAACAGTGTTCGTGTTTCTACAACGATCGGCGGAGTTAAAGATGGATTAGGTTTTCTTTTAGAAAATTCTCTTGATAACATTGAAGATGATTTACGCAATTTTGTATTAGAAATTACGGAAAGAGCATCTCATTCATTCATTGAAAAAAAGAATACGGAAGTATGTCGTGGTTGGTTAAAACAATATCAAGATTTTTATGAGAATAGGACACACAGATATCTATGCAAAACAGAGAATGAACATCTAGAAGTTAAGGATGAAAATGATAACCATATTATATATGAAACTTCCCATAAAGTTTCCGTAAAATGCAATAAAACTTCTACTGGTAATAAAATTTATGAAGACTTGATATTAAATGCTAAGAATAGTGGGCATAAGGCAGTACGTTTTAGTGATGAAGTTAGTTTAGATTTGAAATTAAGGATATATTCGGCATGTATTAAGCATGGACTGGAAATGCAAAATTTCCAATTTGATGAAAAGATGCTTGAGCAGGTCTCTCCCTCAACACAAAAAATTGTTAAAAATGCTCTGAACGGAACAGAATTACAAAATATAATTGTAAATCAGTGTAGGAATAGATCTGGCTTATAAATCAATGTCCTGCAATTTTTTGATGATGGCAACATCTGCGGGCGGAAACTCGTAGTTATTCATTTCCTTGGGGCTTACCCAGGCGGAGTTTTGGTGAACATTAAGCTTGATTTGTGCATTGTCGGGAATGGTTACCATATAAACGTGCAGACGAAACTCGTTCTCGGGGTAACGGTAAGTCGTATCCATTATATGTTTGCCGATTGTGGCTTCAACGCTGAGTTCCTCACGGAGTTCGCGCTTTAGGCAGTCTTCTATGCTTTCACCCTGCTCTTGTTTGCCGCCCGGAAATTCCCAAAGTCCGGCCAAAGGCTTGCCTTCGGGGCGCTGACCGATAAAAACTTTACCATTGTGAACAATAACGCCGGTTCCGACTTCTTTCATAGTTTAAGCTCCTAATTTTTGTAATGCTTGTTGAATGCGTTTTAAGGTTTCTTCCTGACCCAAAATGGTGGCAATTTCGGTGGCGCCGCCAGAGGTGGTTTCTTTACCACTCAAAGCTATGCGCAACGGGTAAAGAATTTGCCCGTTTTTAAGCTCATTTGCAGCCGCCAGATTTTTAAGCTGCTCAAACAGGTTTTCATTGCTCCAATCAGATACGTTTTGAAGAGCCGGTAGCGTTAAAGCCAAAGTTTTTTTAGCAATATCAATATCGGTTTTCATTTTTTTGTTGGTGTAAAGTTCTAAGCTGTATTCCGGCATTTTTTCCAAAAAATCGGTTTGGTTTTCAATATCGCCAAGAGTTTCGATACGTGGCTGCAAAACTTTGCTCAACATCGGCAAATTGAGTTTTCTTGTAAGGTATTTTTGGTAGTAAGGCATAGCCATTTCATGGAATTTTTCAGCGGAAAGTTCGCGAATGTAGCAGCCATTCATCCAGGTCAGTTTTACAATATCAAATATTGCCGGAGATTTGTTCAAACGCTCGGCAGTAAAGCACTTTTTGAGCTCATCAAGTGAAAAAATCTCTTGATCAGTTCCCGGGTTCCACCCCAATAAGGCAATGTAGTTCAAAATGGCTTCCGGCAGATAACCTTTGGCAACCAAGTCTTGGAAAGAGGCATCGCCGTTGCGTTTACTCAGTTTGTGCTGTGCGTCTTTCATAACCGGCGGCACGTGGACATATATCGGCGGTGTCCAGCCGAAAGCCTCGTAAATCAAGTTATATTTCGGAGTTGATGAAATATATTCATTGCCGCGGACAACGTGGGTAATGCCCATAAGGTGGTCATCAACCACATTGGCAAAATTGTAGGTCGGGAGACCGTCGGTCTTGAGCAAAACGCCCTCATCAAGCTCATCATAGTCAATCTCAATATCGCCGTACACTTCGTCATGAAAGTGCGAAACTCCCTTTTTGTTGATGGTCTGACGAATGGTATAAGGTTCACCAGCGGCAACACGAGCTTTGGCCTCTTCAAGAGGAATGCGTTTGCACGGATCTTTAAATTTGGTAGGAATTTTGTTTTCGTCATCGCCATCGTCTTCGTCATCGTGAGCAGCACAAAAACAATAATGAGCTCCGCCGAGTTCAACCAGTTTTTGGGCATATTCTTTGTAAATCGGACGACGCTCGGACTGGACGTATGGTCCGTAGTTACCGCCGATATCAGGACCTTCGTCCCAATCCATATGCACGGTTTTGAGAGTGTTATAGATAATGTCGGTAGAACCTTCAACGTAGCGTTTTTGGTCAGTATCTTCTATACGCAACAAAAAATCTCCGCCCTGCGACTTGGCAATTAAATATTCGTACAAAGCAGTACGCAGATTGCCAATATGCATATATCCGGTAGGTGATGGAGCAAAACGAGTTCTTACTTTCATTATCTTTTCCTCATGAATTTATTAAAACTTTGGCTGCAGCTCTCGCCTCGTCGGTAATAACTTCACCGGCAAGCATGCGGGCAATTTCTTCTTTGCGTTCCGCTGGCGAAAGCTCGTTAACATAGGTTGTAGTTATATTATTTTTGGTTTTCTTTTCAACTTTAAAATGATGATCGCCACAAGAGGCAACTTGCGGAGAATGGGTAACAATTAAGACCTGAACGTTTTGAGCTAAAGTTTTGAGCCGACTGCCTACTGCCTGAGCCGTGGCTCCGCCGACACCGGCATCAACCTCGTCAAAAATCATGGTTATATCGTTGGCGGAATTAATTAAATTGACTTTGAGAGCCAGCATAAAACGCGCCAATTCACCACCTGATGCAATTTTGTTTAACGGACCTTGGGGAGAATTGGGGTTGGTGGTAACCGTAAAACAAACATCATCAATCCCCTGTGCATTCCAACCACTTTCAGGCAGTTCGGTAATTTGAGTTACAAAACGGGCCTTTTCCATTTTGAGCGGGGGAAGTTCACGCATAATCTTTTTATCAAGTTCAAGTGCGACTTTGCGACGGCAAGCACTCAGACCACGGGCTTTTTCAATATATTGAAGGCGCAAGGCATCTTCTTCTTTTTTAAGAGCTAGCAAACCGTCTTCACCCAACTCAATTGATGATAATTGTTGTTGCATTTCCTGCAGTTTTTGCGGAAGCCCGTCAATATCGGTTCCGTGCTTGCGAGCGGCCGCACGCAGGGCAAAAAGACGTTGTTCGATATTATCGGCTTCGTTCTGATTGTAGTTGAAAGATGAACTGACATCTTCAATCTGGCGAATGGCTTCATCGGCATTGACTAACGTTTGTTCCAAAACATCAACAATATCCTGATATTTGCCGTTAACCAGGGTGTTGGCACGATCAATAGCCGACTGTGCATGACGGACCGCAGATAAAATATCTGCCCCCTGGGTTAAAGAGCCATAGGCAACATTGAGGCTTTCAATTAGTTTTTCGCTGTTCATAATCTCATTTCGGCGCTGGGTGAGTTCATTTTCTTCGCCGGCAACGGGTTTCAGTTTTTGGAGTTCATCTACCCAATGACGGAGATTTTCTTCGTCCTCACGAGATTTGGCCAAATTTTTTTCAGCCAATACGCGAGCCTGTTTGGCTACCGTGTACTGTTTGTAGGCATCAGCGACTTTTACGGTTTGCGCAGTATATCTGCCATAACCGTCGAGAATTGATAAGTGGGTTGCCGGATTGAGCAAACCTTGATTGTCAAATTGACCGTGAATTTCAACAAGATGAGCGCCGAACTCTTTGAGCAACTTTAGCGAAACCGGCTGATCATTAATAAAAATCTTGCTTTTGCCATCAGTACCTAGAGTGCGTTTGATTACCAAGGAATCATCTATTTCTAAGTCGTTTTCTGCGGCCAACGCCGTTAAAGGACTGTCTTTTGACGGTTTGGTAAAAACCGCCGTAACCGAAAGTTTGTCCGTGCCGCTACGCATCAGCGATATATCAGCACGCTGTCCAAGAACAAGTCCAAGTGAATCGAGCAAAATAGATTTTCCGGCCCCGGTCTCTCCGCTCAATATGGTAAGTCCGTCGGCAAACTCTAAATCGAGTTTGTCGATCAGCACGACATTACGAACGGACAGACTTTCAAGCATTGTTTAGCCTTTGATTAGCTCCGCAGATTTGGCTGTCCATGAGCTTTTGGGATAGTTGTATTGCAAAACTTTGAAAGCTGATGAAGCTTCTTCGGCTAAACCTAAAATTTTATAAACTTCAACCTGGCGATAAAGAGCTTCTTCAATATAATCGGTAGTCTGATAATTGTTGACTACGTTTGAAAAACGGTTAAGAGCCGACAAATAGTTGCGTTGTTTTAGGTAATAACGTCCGATTTCCATTTCTTGTCCGGCCAAATTGCCGTTAGCAAAAATAATTTTTTGTTTGGCATCGGCGGCATATTTCGAATTTGGAAAACGCATAACCAACTGATTGAGAGCATCAAGAGCTTTGGTGGTTTCGCCCTGATTGCGGTTAGAATCGGATATTTGGTCAAAATAGCACATAGCTTTTAGGTAGTATGCATAGTCAATGTTTTCGTTGCCGGGGTGAAAACGGATAAAACGGTCTAAAGCCATAATTGCTTCGTCGTAACTTTCATTTTTGTAATAGGCATAAGCGCCCATGATTTTGGCATCGGTTGCCCATTTAGAATAAGGATATTCAAGTTCAACTTTTTCAAAAGTTTCAGCAGCTTCTTTGTATTTGGTCTTTTCAAGTTGCTTATGAGCACGATTATACAATCTTTCGACCGAAATTTGCTCTTCTTTGTCTTTTGATGATGAAGATGCGCAGGCATTGAGCATTAATAATGCTGAAAGACACAATAAAAACAATTTTAATTTTGACATGACTACACCAATTTGTAATTAGAATTATCACTAAACAGTTTTTTTAATAACTCGTTATTATGAAAATGTCCAGTTTTCATCGCACTTAATTCGCCGATAATAAAAAATCCGGACGTATACATATCACCGATAGCATCCAAAACCTTGTGATTGACACATTCATGCGGATTTTTCATGCCATCGGGATTAAGGACTTTGTCGCCGTCTAGAACAAGAGCATTTTCAAGACTTCCGCCTTTTATCAGACCAATCGACTGCAAATAGTCAATTTGGTTTTTTTCGCAAAAAGTGCGACAGGGGGCAATCTGTGAGGCAAAAATATCTTCGGTTATGAGATTGTGAAATTCCTGGTGTCCGACAATCGGAGAGGGGAACTCAATCGTAAAATTAACTTTTAAGCCCTCGTCAAATGGAGAAAGAGAGATTGTATTACCGTTGTTATCCGTAAAAGACACCGTCTTTAATACTTTCAAATATTTACGTTGTGCATTTTGGGCAAGTAACGGGATTTTTTTGAGAGTTTGGTAAAACATCTCAGCACTACCGTCTAAAATCGGAAGTTCAGGGTTAGAAACCTCAATATGAGCGTTATCAATGCCAAGAATGTATAATGTCGACATCAGATGCTCAATTGTGCTGACAATGTTTTTATCGGCATCACCGAGACAAGTGCAGTTACGAGTATCAACTACTTGTGAATAAAGAGCAGGAAGCTCGGGTTTTGACGCTAAATCGGAGCGGGCAAAGACAATGCCCGTGTTTGGCTCGGCGGGATAAATAACTAATTTTGAAGCAAGCCCCGAATGAAGACCTACACCGTTGATTTCCGCCTTTTGTGATAGTGTGTGTTGTTGCATAAAAATCCTCTTTATTAAAAACAAAGGCAGCCTGTAAGCCGGGTTCTGTATTTTCAAAGCCGTTTTACAACGGCTGAAAACGATAGCTATTCATCTAGGCAAAACATCACTGCTTTGCTCATCGCGACCTACCTCTGGAGCGAGGTGGAAACGCCTCTGTAACTTTGAAAAATCAAAGCCCTCCTAATTTGGTCTTGCTTCAAACAGGGTTTACCTTGCCGGAGTTATTACTAACCCCGCGGTGAGCTCTTACCTCGCCTTTTCAACCTTACCGAACAAAATTCGGCGGTAATTTTCTGTGGCACTTTCCCTTGGATTGCTCCAGCCAGATGTTATCTGGTGTCCTGTTTCCATGAAGCCCGGACTTTCCTCATTAACGGATTTTCCTTTCCGCAACGCAGCTATCCGGCTGCCTGTGTATAAAATTAATCTATTTACAGGGAAAAGCAAGAAATTTTTTATTTTTTTTGATGATATGATAAACGGCTAAAACGCCTTGTTTTTCAGCGGTTATAGGACATCTCTCGCACGTACGCGCGAGAACAGAACAAGAACTATTGTTAAAATACTAAAAATTCCCATTGATTCCCAAAAAATCCCATGTTATACCATAAGAGTAAGGTAATCTAAAAAGGACTAAAAAAGTGAGAAAAACATTCCTTTTCATGGACACTATTGTCAACAAGGTAGACGCCAAGGGGCGTGTTTCTCTGCCTTCAGATTACCGTGCAATCGTTAAAGAATTATCAACAGAAATCGTGTGCTATCGTAGCCTTACTTCTCCCTGTATTGAGGGGTGCGCCGAAGAATTGCTGGAAAAAATTGCCGCCGATATGGAAACATCTTTAGACTTTTTCTCACAAACTCAAGATGACCTTACAAACCTTATTTTCGGTGATGCAAGACGTTTTAGCTTTGATAGTACCGGACGTATTTTATTGTCAGAAAAACTGCTTAAACACGCGCAAATCACTGATACTGCGGTTTTTGTCGGTAAAGGGCGTAAATTCCAAATTTGGAACCCCGAAAACTGGGCAAAAGAAGAAAAACGTATTCGTCAGGAAATTATGAAAAACCGTCCCTCCCTTTCAATGAAAGGAGGCAATTAACCGATGAGTCAAAAACATATACCGGTAATGCTCAACGAGGTGTTGCAGAGTTTGGCTCCTGCCGACGGCAAGGTATATGTTGACGCTACTTTCGGCAACGGCGGTTACACACAAGCAATTCTGGATAGCGCAAATTGCAAAGTTATTGCTATTGACAGAGATCCCAATGTAAAACAGCGCGCTGATGAAATAAAAGGCAAATATGGTAGTCGTTTTGAATTTTGTGCCGGATGTTTTGGTAATATTGACAGTTTGATAAAACAAAAAGTAGACGGTATTGTCTTTGATATCGGCGTATCGTCAATGCAACTGGATCAGGCCGAACGTGGGTTTTCTTATGCAAAAGATGCAAAACTTGATATGCGAATGTCTTGCGACGGAATGTCTGCCTATGATTTGGTCAATAAAACGTCAGAAAAAGAGTTGGCAGATATTATTTATCAATATGGGGAAGAAAAAAAATCACGTCAGATTGCAAATAAAATCGTGCTTGAACGTCAAAAGTCCCCTATAATGACAACTCGTCAGTTAGCAGAAATAATTTATCAAGTTATTCATAAAAAACCAGCTCAACCCGATCCCGCAACCAGAACTTTTCAAGCGCTGCGCATTGCGGTCAATGATGAACTGGGTGAGTTGGAACGCGGGCTTAATAACGGTTTGGCTATTTTGAAAGACGGCGGAAAAATGGTGGTTGTTACTTTCCACTCACTTGAAGACCGCATAGTCAAAAAGTTTTTTAATGAGAAAGCCGGCAAAAAAGCTCACGTTTCTCGTTATATGCCGGAAGTTCCGGAAAATAATCAACATGAAATTTATCAACCTTCAAAAGCTATCCTTCCAACAAAAGAAGAAATAGCTGCAAATTCGCGCGCTCATTCAGCAAAATTGCGATATGCGACTAAAATCTCGGAGATACAAAAATGAATAATACCAGATCCGCTACTATATGTTTATGGCTCACACTTACATTTTTTGCCGCATTCATGGTTTTTGTAATGAAAAACTGTGTTGAGGATTTGGAAAAAGAATTGGGGCAAATTAATAATCGTATCAATGAAGATGTAAAGTCTATTCATATTTTGAAAGCTGAATGGAGCCATTTGAATAATCCGGAAAGATTGCGCAATTTGGCGGCTAAGCATATTGCTTTGGAACCTATAAAGCCGGAACAAATCATTAATTATGCTTTGTTGCCGTTTGAATATGAATCAGATGCCGCTACTCGCAAAATGTTGGCTCGTCAAAACATTACAAATCAAGCTATTGCAAATAAAGAATTACATAAATTGGCTAAAGCTCAACAATAGAGATTAAAATGAAGTGGTGGTTTAAAAGGAAATATAAATTTTATATGCCGGGCGAGGAAATTAAGGTAAATCGCTCGTTTTGCAATTATAATATTGAAAATGATCCTTTGGCCAGTTGCAAAATGCGTATGAGTTGGGCTGTGCTGGGTGTGGCGATGATTTATATTTGCATTGCTGTACGCACTTTTGCTGTATGTTGGAGTGGATATAATCCTTCTGCTAAAACAAAAGAAAATGATGAAGAATTACCTCAAATTACGGTTGCCAATCCGATAACACGAGCTGACATTGTTGATCGAAACGGAGCAATTATTGCTACATCATTACCGACAGTAAACCTTTATGCCAAGCCATATAAAGTCAAAAATAAAGAAGATGTCGCCGCAAAACTTTGCGAATTGATACCTGACGTATTGTATGAAGATATTTTGGCAAGGCTTAATAAAAAAAGTAAATTTGTTTATGTTAAAAGAAATTTGTCATTAGCACAAAAATATCAAATTTATGCCTTAGGTATTGAGGGGCTTGAGTTTGAGAATATGGAAAAACGGGTTTATCCGCACAAAAATCTGTTTTCACATATATTGGGAAAAACAAATATTGATAACATCGGTATTTCAGGTATTGAAAAACAATTAAATGAACGTCTTACTACTTCTGATGTACCGCTAAAACTCAGTATTGATGCCGGAGTACAAGATACAATCAGAGCAAAACTATCAAAAGCAATTGAAAAGTTTAATGCTATCGGCGGATCAGCTATTTTGATGGATGTTAATACCGGAGAAGTATTGGCAATGCTGTCATTGCCTGATTTTGATCCCAATCTTAACGCCATGCCTGATGAACGTGAACAATTTAACTTTACCACCAAGGGATTGTACGAACCGGGGTCGGTATTAAAGATTTTTAATGCCGCAATGGGATTAGATAGCGGAAAAATTAGTCTTACTGATAAATTTGATGCTACAAAACCTTTGAGGTTGCGTTATAACGTTATTAAGGACTATCGTGGCGAGAACCGTTGGCTTGACTTGCAAGAAATATTGATTCACTCGTCAAATATCGGATCTGCACAAATTGCTCTTAAAGTTGGTAAAAAAACACAGCAAAATTTCCTGCGTAAGTTGGGCTTTTTTGATACGTTGAAAACTTTTGAGGTTACAGAGAAAGCGCATCCGAATGTGCCTAAACGCTGGGGAGAAGAAACAACCGCAACTGTTGCCTACGGATACGGAATATCATTAACACCTTTGCATCTTATATCTGCTTTTTCAGCTGTGGTGAATGGTGGAATTTATCATAACCCGACATTGATAAAACAAGACGATGCTCCTGAAGGAAAGAGAGTGATGTCTGAACAAACTTCTGAAAAAATGCGTACTCTGCTTCGAGGTGTAGTAGTCAAAGGTTCCGGTAAAAGAGCAAATGTGGCCGGATATGAAGTTGCCGGAAAAACCGGAACTGCGCAAAAACTGGTGAACGGACGCTATATTGATAAGAAAGTTATGACGTCATTTATGGCTACTTTTCCGGTATCAGCCCCTAAATACGCTCTGTTCTTGATGATGGATGAACCTAAAGCCAGTAAAGAAACTTTCGGATTTGCAACTTCGGGATGGAATACTGTACCTACGGCAGGCGAAATTATTACCGCTATTGCTCCGCAACTGAATGTCAAAGCAAATTATGATATTGATGATAAGCGAGCAAAAATGATCGAGGCTGCATACAGCAATTAAAATTTACGACACAATTTTTCTTCGTATTGATAGTTTTTAAGATTATCAAGTCGATCTTGCTCAACCTGTAAAGTAATTTGAAAACGCTTAACATATTGATTAATCGCATTGGTATATTGTGTGTTTAGTTGATTAGCTATGTCTTGAGCGGTTTTGTCCTGAGGAACTTCTATAGGTTTAAGATTTGCCAACTCTTGAAAAAACTTTTTCTGTAATATTGGAAGGTAGTAATCAAGAACAGCTTTGTTAATCTGGTGATGTTGCTGTTCATGGCGAAGTACAATTTCATATTTACAAGTACCGGGTTTGAGGTCTTTGCTAAGGTAAATAACCGGGTCACGATATCCGAAAAAAATGTCAACACTTGTAGGAATAACACAGGTATACTCATTAAAATTTTGAATATTTGTATGTAGAGATACTTTCCAATCAACATAAACATGGGCAAGGCCAGTGGCAAACATACCGCGTTCTCTCATTTTGCTACGTGAGGCAAAGTCACTTAATTTGTTATTATTGTATTCAGTATTATATTTTAATTGTCCATACGAACTGCGTAAGCGCATTTGCGGATATTTGGCAAGGCGGGCGCAACGATTATAGCCTTCAGATTGAGCAAAAGAAACACTTGCATTAGTTAAAAATAATGCAAAAGTGCAAATTATTGATGTTAAAACAGAATTTTTCATGTATGATAGTTTATAGGTTATTTGTTAATATTAAGTTTAGAGTGAAAAATGAATAAACTTGAAATTGGTATTGTTGCAATCTTGGCTCTTGGCGGAACAATGGCTTGGGCTCAGAGCCTTAAACCTGATTTTTTTGTTCCGGATGATGTGCTTGAAAATCAACCGGCAAGTGTTAATAAACCTATATATCGGGAAAAACCTATCAGGGCCGGCGGAAAAGGAATCACCGCTTCATCCAAGTTTAAGAGCAAAAGCGGTAAAAAACAAGCAGCTCGCAGAGATCCGCGAGTTAAAGAATTTGACCATAATTTTATCGGCGAACCGGGGTTTCGTCATGAGCTGATGGATAATGAACAAAAACCAACCGTAGATACGGAAATTGCCAATACCAAACAAGAGATAAAACAACCAGAAGAAAAAATAATAAAAGTCGAACCACCGGCAAAAGAGGTATATTCTCCTGAAGATGGTTTGGGAGATGGATTGATTAAGGACAGGGATTATCAAGATAAACTGACAACTTATGAAAAAGATTTGCTGGCAATTTCCGAGACCGGGAAAGCCCCAGATAATCCGCAATTAAAATCAGATTTAGATGCTATGAACAGCAATATGTCATTTAGTGTACAATAAAAAAAGCGACTTAATGTCGCCTTTTTTATTGTTGCTTGGATAGGCTATCTTGTTACTTGTTTTTTAACCGTCTTTGTCGGTTGCGCAACAACAGTATCAATTTTGCTCAAAGCAACAAGATTTTTATCCTCTTTCAGCTTTGGATTTTTATCCAAAACACGCTTAAACGCTTTGGCCGTATCTCGTTTTTGGGCATCCGTTTTAGCACCCTTGCGAATTGCATATAAATCAGAGAGCATTTCCTTTTTGAGCTGTTCATCCTCGGTCAAAACATAAGCTATACACATTGAATTTAAACAAGGTTCAATCATAATCGGATGTTCTGTCATCAATTTTTTCTTGGCAACAAAACTTTCTTTTCTATCCTCATCTGTCAAATCTTGCAAATCCTCATTAGCATTAACACTTGTAGCACGCTCTTGCTGTATTGCTTCTAGCTCTCGTTGCACATAATCCTTCTCTTTTTCAAGTTTCACTCTTTCACTATCTAGTTCTTGGGCAATTCTTTTATTTTCACCTTGTTGACGCAATATATCACTTTCAGCAATGATTTTCTTGGCTACATCATGTGGTAATTTTTGTTCCAATTCTTCTAAAGTTACCGTTGTGCCTGCCGCAAGTAAAGCTCTTATGGTATCTTCACTTTTTGTTTGTTGAAGCATGCGCTCTCTCAGCTTCGGATAATCGGCTATCGGGAACTCATTTAAAATTCGTTTTTCAATAGCGGACATACCGCGCTCATATTCCGGATACTTGTCTTCATGACCGATAATCTCTGTTTCATCTTTCCAAAAATGCATTTTAAAGCAGAATAACGATACTTTTTCTTCATCTGATGCCTGATAAAATTCAGCCAATTGAAAAAGATCGTAATTTGTTTTACCATCAGCAATTAGCCCGAAAAGCTCCGATCTCATCTGATCCCTGTCATTCCTGCACGATTTATAATTTTCAAACCGTTTCTGATGGCGCTGTTTGATAGAGAGATCAACATCTTCGTAATCACTATAATTTACATTACAAAATTCTCTGTATTTTTTAATAGTTTCTAAATCTCTTCTCAAATTAGTTCCAGTTACGTACGGAACATTCCCTTCAACCGCAGTTTGTCGATCCGAAAACAAACGATCATTCATTTCAATAAACGGGCTTTTCTGTTCATTGTCAACGACTTCTTGACACCATTTTACACCATGTTTTTTCGCTGACGATAGAACCATAGATAAAATTTTACTGATTTCCTTCCTTTTATCCCGTATAATTTTACCATCTGGAGACGTTATTACATTACGACTTGCATAAAATAAGTTTTTAATTACATTATCAAGTTTTTCTCTATTAGCACGATATTCATCTTCATTATAACCTTTACTTAAAAGACTATCTTCTAAAAGATTATCTTTAGTTCTAGAGTCAAATAGTGAATTTATATAAGCAACCCGCAGATCTTCTGATGGATTGTCATTAAAAAACTGTACAATTTTTATGCTGCTGATCATATCACTTCTCTCCCTATGCGTGGTCATTCATCATGTTTGTATTTTATCATAAACGTTGGTTTATGGAGATGCTTAGAAAAGGATATTTTTTGAAGTGCTCAAATTATGAAACAGCTATTAACTAATTGTAAATGTTTAATGTTTTACAATTATACAAATTGCAAAATTTTGTCAAAAATAGTTGATTTAAACCAACGTTTATGGCAATTAAATAAGTAAAGTTTTAGACATGCAAAAAGCCCTTCAATTGAAGGGCTTTTTCTGGTTTTTGCTTGGATTAATACATTGTCGAAAGGACGTTTTTGAAAGTAGAAAGCTCTTCCAAAGCCTGGCCTGTTCCCTTGACAACACAAGCCAACGGGTTTTCAGCAACAGTAACCGGAAGTCCTGTAGCTTCACGCAAAACTTGATCCAAATTGTTCAGCAAAGCACCACCGCCGGTTAAAACAATGCCTTTATCAACAATATCAGCAGCCAATTCAGGTGCAGTATTTTCAAGTGCAACCTTAACTGCTTCAACAATTTGAGAGACCGGATCGGACAGCCCCTCGGCAACTTGACGCTCGGTAATTACGATTTCTTTTGGAACACCATTCATCAGATCACGTCCGCGAATCGCAACGCTACGCCCTTCACCTCTTGCCGGAGGACAAGCAGAACCGATTTCTTTTTTAATGCGCTCGGCACTGCTCTCACCAACCAAAAGGTTATGAGTACGACGAATATAAGAAACAATAGCGGCATCCATTTTGTCACCACCGACACGAACAGAACGAGAATAAACTATGCCTCCCAATGACAAAACGGCAACTTCAGTTGTGCCACCACCAATATCAACTACCATACTACCTGTCGGCTCAGTAACCGGCAAATCAGCACCAATAGCGGCAGCCATTGGTTCTTCAATCAAACGGACTTTGCCGGCACCGGCAGCATCAGCGGATTCCTGAATGGCACGTCTTTCAACAGCAGTTGCACCGGAAGGAACACAAATAATGATCAACGGAGAAACAAAAGAACGGCGATTATGAACTTTGCGAATAAAATATTTAATCATTTCTTCCGCAATTTCAAAATCAGCAATAACACCTTCACTCATCGGACGAATGGCTGAAATATTGCCCGGGGTACGTCCCAACATACGTTTAGCCTCGTTTCCGACGGCTTTAACCTGTTTTTTGCCCCGGATTTCTTCAATAGCAACAACCGATGGCTCGTTTAATACGATGCCTTTGCCTTTAACATAAACCAGAGTATTTGCCGTACCAAGGTCAATGGCCATATCGGCAGACAAAAGCCCCATTAATTTATTCCACATCTATATATTCTCCGAAATTAAAATCAATCAAATTTAACTATTTTTTATAACATTACATCAATTAGTGCAATCATTTATATAATTTTTTCACATCATTTATAAAATCTTTTTGCCCGCAATAACACTCTGCTAGAGTTAAATCAGCTTTGAGTTTGTTGCGAAACCAAGTAATTTGTCGTTTGGCATATTGACGAGTATGTAACTGTGAGAGTTCAATTGCTTCTTGTAGCGAAATAACATTGCTGAGGTAAGAAATCAATTCGGGAACACCTTTGGCACGCATTGCCGGTAAATCAGGAGAAAGGTTTCTGCTTGCGAGTGTTTTAACTTCATCAACCGCCCCGTTTGATATCATTTGCTCAAAGCGTAAATCACATCTCTCGTTCAGAGACGATTTTGATGGTAACAAGCTTATGATAAAATAATCAGCCTCCGGCAGCTTTTGTATCATAGGCTGCTTGTACCAATAAGCTATTGATTTGCCTGATGATAAAAATATTTCATATGCACGCCGCACCCGCGTGCTGTCGTTTGTGTGCAACATAAATGCTGCAGCAGGATCTTCTGCCAAAAGTTTATCATACAAAATTTGAATACCGTTTTTTTCAACGAATTCTGTAACTGCTTTACGAATCTCGGGTTTGACTTCAGGAATCGGTGTCGTACCTTTAACCAAATTTTCAATATAGAGTCCACTACCACCAACTACAATCGGGGTTTGGTTTTTATTCCATACATCTCGTATTATTCTTGTGGCATCATTCAACCAGCTAAAAACATTGCCGTTAATGCTCGGATCAAGATATTCATAGAGGCAATGTTCTGCCTTGGTTTTATCGGTTAGCGAAGGAGCGGCAGAAATAATTGAAAGACCTTGATAAACTTGACTTGCATCAGCATTAATAATTACGCCGTTGAACTCTTGAGCTAAATCAAGAGCCATGCTTGATTTTCCAGAAGCAGTAGGTCCGCCTATAACTATTATATTTTGCGGCAAGATGCCTCCTCAACCAGTATTTTGCAAAGTTTTGAATAGGTGCCGCCACAATGTTTGTATTGTTCGGGAACCAATGAAAGCGGCGTCATGCCGGGAGCTGTATTTATTTCGAGCAAAACCAAACCGTCTTGTTTGTTATAGCGAAAATCACAACGTGAAACAGTTTTGCACTCAAGAGCTTTATGAAGTTTTTCAGCGTTATGAAGGGCCTCATTAAAGATTGGTTCGGGAATTTCGGCCGGTATAATATGAAGCGTTGCGCCATCAGTATATTTTGCATGATAATCATAAAAACCTTCTTGCGGGCGCATCTCGGTAACGGTTAAGGCCTTACCTTGCAATACCGAAACGGTTAACTCTTGTCCGTCAATATATTTTTCAATCAAAATTTCGTCATCATCAGCAAATTCGACCTGTTTCAAGTCTGCAGCAGAGCGAATTATGTAAACGCCAACACTGGAACCGTCACAAACCGGTTTGATGACATACGGCATTGCAATTGCTGTGCCTGTTTTTGCAAATTCGCGATAAGTTGTTTTTTCACCAAGAGGGGTTTTTATGCCTATCGACTGGCAGACCAACTTGGTTATTTGTTTATCCATACCGACAGCCGAGGCTTTAAGACCGGAGTGTGTATACGGAATTTGCAACATATCAAGCAAGCCTTGAATTTCACCGTCTTCCCCCCAATTGCCATGCAAGGCATTGAACACAACATCAGGTTTGAATTCGTTTAAGACATTCAAAAACTCTCGCACATCGTGCAAATCATGTTCTTTTGTTTCATAACCTTCTTCTGTCAGAGCGGCAGCTATCCCCTGACCGCTTACAAGACTGACTTCACGCTCGGCGGAAAAACCGCCTTTTACTACCAAAACTTTCTTTGACATTTTAGTAAATTCCTTATAAATAAGATGTACTTGGATGTAAGTTAACAGATTTTTTTTGAGAATGAAAGATATTTTGATAAAAAAAGCCTTTTTGGCTTTAACAGTTGCTCTATTTTGGGCCGATGACGCCATGGCGTTGTCGGTAAAGCATTATTTTGATGCAATTGTAGGAATGTTTAATGCCAGTGAGGCTGATTTTACTTATGATATCAGCAATGAAAAATATGCAGTACGTTCAAACATCTATACTAAAGGTGTGTTCGACACTTTATATCCTTTTGCGGCCAAATATGCTACATTGGGGCGAATCGAAAATGATAGGATGATAACTGAACATTACAGCTACGAATCGCAATCTCGATTTAATAAGCGTACAAAAAATATGTTGTATGATGATAATGGATTGCCGATAAAATCAATATCCACCAAAAACGGTAAGAAAAAAGAAAAACAAATTAAAATTAAGGACGATGTAAACAATACTACTGACCTGCAATCAGTTATGGCAGTAATGGCAAGACAATATTTGCAAGTTGGAAAATGCAAAGGTTTAAGAAAAGTTTTTGACGGTAAACGTCGTTATAATGTGGTATTTAATGACTTGGGGCAGGATTGGTTGGAAAAAGTTGAATACTCTCCTTATTCTGGAAAGGCTCAAAAATGTTCAATGTCAGTTGATCGCTTGCAAGAAGAAGGTGATGATATGTTATGGAAAATGACCGCAGACCGTCCGGTTTATTTTTGGATTATGCAAGATTCCAAAAGCGCCGCACCTTTTATTGCAAGGGTTAAAGTCGGAGATACCCCATTGGGAGAAATGACGGTTTATACAACAAAAATTGAGGTAAAAAAGGAATGAAATCAGAATTGTTATTGCCGGCAGGCTCATTAGTTAAGCTAAAAACCGCAATCCTTTACGGAGCTGATGCCGTATATGCCGGTACTCCTGATATGAGTTTGCGTACGCAATCAAAATTCTCAATGGAAGATATCAAAGAAGGTATTGAATTTGTGCATGCCCACGGCAAAAAAATATATCTGACGCTTAACTTGTATACTCATAATAAAGACGTGGCTAAATTGCCTCATTTTGTTGACACTCTGCGTGAACTTAAGCCCGACGGTGTATTGATTGCCGACCCGGGAGTGTTTTTGTATTTGAAAGAGAACGCACCGGAACTAAAACGTTTTGTTTCTACTCAAGCCAATATTTGCTCCTATCAAACGGTAAAATTCTGGCAAGATCTGGGAGCCGATTTGTGCGTTTTGGGACGGGAAGTTTCTTATGATGAAATGGCTGAAATCAGAAAGCAATGTCCGAATATTAAGCTAGAAACATTTATTCACGGAGCGATGTGTATGTCATATTCCGGCAGATGCTTGATTTCTAACTTTTTGGCTGACAGAAGTGCTAATCAGGGAAAGTGTGCGCATTGTTGCCGTTGGCATTATAAACTTCACTTGCGCTTGAAAGACGGTACAATCAAAGATATTGAAATAAACGAAAATAACAAAGATATGTTTGAATATCTGGTTAAGGAAGAATTTAGACCGGAAGAGTTGTATGAAATCGTGGAAGATGAGCATGGTGCTTATATTATGAATTCAAAAGATTTGTGTTTAATGCCGCGACTTGATAAGATATTGGAACTCGGACTTCATTCTCTAAAGATAGAAGGACGCAATAAGACTGAATATTATGCGGCAATTACGGCCAGAGCATACCGTCAGGCGATTGATGATTATGTACGCGCCCCGCAAGGATGGAACAGTGAAAAATATATGCATGAGCTGAATACATTGCAAAATAGAGGATATTGCCTTGGTTTTTATGACGGGCATTTGACTAATATCAGTCAAAATTATGAATATACGCGTACCCTCGGTGATTGGCTGTTTGCAGGGTCGATTGTCGAGTGGGATGGTGATGATGCAATTTTTGAAATTCGCAATTTTATTAATGCCAATGAAGAATTTGAGTTTTTAGTACCTGACAGTTTGGAAGTAATAAAACTTAAACTGCCGGAATTTGAAGATGCCGTGAGCGGTGAAATTACACCACGAGTTTCAGCCGGACAAGAAAAGAAAATCCGCATACGTCCAACTGCGTGGAATATGCCTGTTGAGGAAATTAAGAAAAAACTTCCTCAATATACAGTAGCGCGGAAATTTATGCCGTTGAATGGTGAGAGCGGAGAAATGTTACAGCATAAAAAAGAAGAATTCGGTATTATTTGTAATGGGATTTGAAAGAGACATTTGAGTAAGCAAAAATTATGACGCTGTCAGTCCGATTGTGTTGGAAGACTGTGTGCAATGTTCTGCTACAAATTCTGCCATGCTTATTCCTCCCTCATTTATCTGACCATTTATTGATACTCTGCGATTGTTATCTTTGTAGCCCCAATCTGTTGTGCCAAATATAACGCAGGCATCTTTGGGAATTCCGGTAAACCTGAGTAAAAAGCTCATCCGTCCAGATATGAGAGCAACCTCTACACTGCCTCCGTAGACATTGCGTATCTCAGTAAGAGAAACCGTGCCATCATTATTAAGAACTTTCATAGTATCATCTATCAGTCCCATGTTAATTATGGCTTCTTTACTCAAACCGGTGTAATCAGCTTGGTTGGCAAAGGCTGTCCTGATGTTGGTAGAAAGTGTAGATATTTGGTCTAGCAGTTTTGATTGTTTAAACTTGGCCATAGCTTTAGAATAACCGGCAATACCGGCAACAGATAAAACGCCGATGATAGCTAAAACACCAAGCATTTCAACCATTGAACGTCCGGATTGTAATGTTTGTATTAACTTCATTGTTAGTTTCTCTCAGGCATTTGAGAAGAAGTATATAATCTGTGTATTAAAAAATATTTAAATAACTACACTCGGTGGAAGGTGCCTTCTTCTATCGGTGGGAGAAAACCACTACGGCGACCGACAATAAACTCTACACTATCAACGCGTGACAAAGGCGGACCTTTATGGCAGGAAAGTAACATTTCATCAATTTTATCATCTTCACCGCTCATCAAAATCTCAACACTACCGTCGACCTCATTGCGAACCCAACCGGAAATGCCTCCAATGCGTTTGGCTTCGTGTACGGCAAACCAGCGAAAACCTATGCCCTGCACTCTACCTCTGATTTTGATGTAAACTTCTTTCATTTTTTTAAGAAATTTTCAATGTCAACCAATTCATCTTTTAAAATTTGACGGCGTTTTTCGGCCTGCTTGTCGTGTCCCCAGAGTTCAGCTTGATGAAGCTCCTCTAAATAAGCTGCATTGTAGGCCTGGTCCGCATTAATACGCCCTTTTACCAAAGCCGCAGCCAACAGTTCTGATTGCATATTCATTGAGGCCAGATAAAAAGCAGCCAATTCTTCATCACTCATGTTTTCCATAAATTTACGCATGGCATACATTGAAGTGGCATCCTGCTCATTTACCTGCAAGTCGTCAGTCGGAATATATTTAGCCTGAATATATTCTCCGGCCCATTTTAAAACCGGTGCCCATAGCTTTTCTTGCTTTTTGGCAACGGCAGTATCTTTATCCCAAAACAAAAGCGAATCAGTTTTGGAAAATTGCACTAGCTTGCTGATAATATCATCCCGATGCTGTTTTATATCGCAAACAGCTTGCTTTAGCTTATCTTTAGTCATTTGATCCTCTTTTAAAACGACAGTATTCTATCTCTATTGTTTTAAAATGTTATTAATAAGATTTTTGCCAATGTCTTTTATTTCTTTTGCGCTGTCTTTTACCATATTAAGTCCGTCATCAACTGTGGTTGAAGCGCCTTGATAAGTCTTTTGTGCGGCGTTAGTTACACCGGTCGGCTTTTCAAACTTGTCCTTATAGATTGTATTTTGCAATGCGGTGTAGCAAGGAGCTGTATCTTTATCGAGCAACATTTGTGCACCGGTCAGGGTACCGCCGCTCAATGCAGCGCCGGCAATGGTTTTGATGGCTCCATTTTGGTCGATGGCAATAGAAGGAGATTGGATGGTGCCACTGATTTTGAACAGATTGGTCATTGTCTGGACCAGACTTACCTTGGCAACGCCGCTGCGATAAGCATTAACGCTCAAATTGAGTTTGTCTTTGCGTAAATTGACCGTACCGTTGCTAACCAAATCAAGTTTGTCGGAATTTATGGCTATGCCCTTTGGAAAAGTTGCAATGCCGTCTTTGATATCGGCACGGACAACCGCACATTTAAGATCAATATTTTCAGATTTTGAAGTATCAATGCTTAAAACCTGCAATAGCTGATTAATAAAGCTGTTAGTTAAAAATTTGAGTTTACCGCTTTGAACTTTTGACGGCTCAATAACGGCAATAACCTGTCCATTCAAGTTGTCGACTAATGTACGATAAGTTGCACCGTTGCCGCTGACATTGAAATATGTCTGAGTATTGCCGCCGGAGATAAAACCAAAATTTTTTTGATCCGTTACCCGAAGTTGTTTCGCTATATCAGTAATCAAAACATCTTTAGATGTGCCTTGAAGGCTGATGCTCTGATTGTTGGCGTTAATGATTGAAGTCAGATTGACTGAGCCTTTACCGATTTTGAAATCAAGCGGTTTGATGGTCATTGTACCGTTTACGAGCGCAATTCGCAGCGCGACGTCGCTTAAGCTGATGTTGTTATCAACGATTAATTTTTTCAAGCTCAAAGAGGCTTTGGCATTTGCTGTTTTGAGCAATTCAAACGGAATTTTATCATTAGGTACATAGGCTGTTGCATTAGCACTGTTTATAAGCTCAAAATTATACGCTGTCGGCTTATTAGTATTAAAATCACCGAGATTAAAGGTCGTGCCACTTAAATCCGCACTTATATACGGTTTTGCCCCGGAAATATCAACGCTGGCCTTACCTTTCAAAACATTATTGATAATGTTTAATTGGCTGATATCAAGATTTATTTTAGTCAGAGTGGAGTTTCCTTTACCGATAATGGTGGTTTCGGGAGCATTCATATTGCCGGCAGGATTATAAATATTATAGTCAAAAACCGCCGAAAGCTTGTCGTTCATCAAATTTTTGATTTTGGCATTAATTACAGCACTAATACCTAAAACTTTCATATCAACATTGGCCGGGTATTCTTCTGTACCAGATGTAAGGGAAGCAAGAGAGCCGAAAACACCCTGTCCACTCAATTTCGTATCGTTAAACTCAACATCCCAATCCGCATTCATCGGGCTGGTGATACCGTCGGTATTAAAAGTTATATGATTGATGTTGAGTTTGGTTAGTGAATTGTTTTGATGTTTCAGATAATTAATAACACCGTTTTCAATCAAAACTTCTTGAGCAACAAAATCCTTAAGCTGTCCCAAAGGAGAAGCGGTTTCAGTAGCATTAGCATTTTTTATAAGCCAAACGGAAGACGATGCCTTTTTTTCAGCTGGGGCAAATTTTATATCCCAACTGTTCTGACCGTCTTTTGCAGTTTCAAGATAAATTTGAGGTTGCTTCAATACAGCTTTGTCAATAACAATTTGCTTTGACAGTAGCGGAATAATTGAAAAGCGAAGCTCCAACTCTGACACTTTAATCATTTGCGGATTTTTTGCCCATTCGGGATTGGCAAAGCTTACATCATTGATAACAATGGTCGGAATAAGTGAAATTCCTAAACTGGCATTGCCGGCAATGGTAAGTCTGCGCCCTGTTTGTTCATAAACGATTTTTTCTGCTGTGCTTTTATATTTATTAAGGTCAAAATTTTTCAAAAATATATATGCGGCAACGACAACAGCAATAATAGTAAACAATATTGTGAGCAATAACCATTTTAAAAATTTCATTTTGTTACTCCTTAAAATTTAATCCTGCAGCATTGAGGCTATCCTTAAAGTATTCCGGTATCGGAGCGGTAATAATAACTCTTTTATTATATATGAATGACAAGTCTATTTTGTAGGCATGAAGATGTAATTTATCGGCAAAAAGGTTGTTTTTGACTCTTTTGGTACCGCCGAAATATTTATCGTCACCGACAATTGGGCAGCCGATTGATTCTAGATGAACACGGATTTGGTGAGTGCGACCGGAAAGCGGACTGGCTTCAACAAGGGCAAATTTTGTTCCAACGTTATCAAGCACTTTATAAAGAGTGCGAGCGGTTTGACCTTCAGGACTGATTTGCATTTTTTCACCGATTTTGGTAACAGAGTTACATATTTCTCCGGACAGTTGTTGCGGACAACCGTTTACCAAAGCCAAATAAGTTTTTTGCAATTTATGCTCGCGAAAAGCTTTAGTCAAAAGTTCCGCCGTTTTACGATTACGCGCCAAAAGCAAAACTCCGCTAGTATCCTTATCTATGCGATGAACTAATTTTGGGCGTTCTTCTTTTTCAAAAATCAGAGCATCAAGCAAACCATCAACATGGTGATGAGTGTTGGTACCGCCCTGCACCGCCAGTCCTGACGGTTTGTTAATTGCTATAATGTCATCATTTTTAAAAATGACCAGCGAGCGCATAAAATCAACCTCTTTAGGGGCTAAAGTTTTGCTTTTTTCAGGCAAAGCCTCGTCGTTTTTTAACGGTGGAATTCTTATTGATTGACCGGCTGTTAGTTTAAGTGACGTTTCGGCTCGTGCGCCGTCAACTTTGATTTGTTTGGTGCGTAGAAGTTTTTGAAGCCGTCCCATAGTAATATTAGGATAATATTTCAAAAACCAGCGGTTAAGCCGCATTCCATCATCAATGTCTTTTACTTTTACGATTTCTACGCTCATCTTGTATCCTTTTTCATCTTCTGCATGAGCCAATTTAACTGTGCAGCGCATTTTTTATTGCCTGATTGATGAGCGCGATTATAAAGTTGTTGGCAACGTTTAATGTGCTTCGTAATTGGAGTAAGTGGAAGATTTTCAAGAAATTTATCAAAATCATCACCGGTTCTAAATGACGGTTTGATTTTGCCAAATTCGTAAATTTCAATTTGTTTTCCCTCTTCAACCGCTTTGCAAATAAACTTTGCTATATGATCAGATGTTTTTGTTGAAACATCGGGGGCAACTTCAAGAGGATTGCCTCGAGGATATTGCGTTCCTGATTGTTTGTTTTTGCAATATTCTGTATACTTATCATCATAATCAAGTTTACGCTCAACTGCATTAAGTGCTGCCTGATATTCATCCGCAAGAATGACTTTTATATCCTTTTTATAACCATATTGTGCCATAAAATTTACCACTTTTTGACCATCAACATCCTTGAATGAATCACAGGTAAAATTATACTTTCCATCAATAATGGCTTGAACAACTTCATCATACACTCTGGCCGTAAATTTTTCGATATCATCATTTAAAAAATCACCTCGAGGATCGGTACCTGTTGTTTTAATATATTCCGCAATAATGTCATCCGGAGAACAATAGACACTGTTTTCTATTGTCTGGGCAAGGTAGGATTTTCCACTACCTGGAGTACCTATAATAATCGTAAGTGTAGGCTGTCCTTTGGCTGGAGTTTTTCCCGCGAGGACCTTTTGCTTAATTTTTTCAATAAAAATCTGTTGTTCATCTTCTGTTAATTCCAACAATTTTTATTCTCCTTTATTTTTGTTTTTTTCATAGCGCAGCTTATCAAAATATTCTATGCGCTTTTTGATTTCCCGTTCAAAACCGCGTTCTACCGGATTATAAAGTTTGACACGTTTCATACCTTCCGGAAAATAGTTGGCACCTGAAAAACCGTCTTCGCAATCATGATCATACTCATAGCCTTCGCTATATCCCAGCTGTTTCATCAGTTTGGTCGGAGCATTCAAAATGTTTTTGGGCGGCATTAAAGAGCCGGTCTTTTTGGCTGTATCCATAGCTTTATGCATAGCCATATAAACGCTATTTGACTTTGGTGCCGTTGCTAAATAGGCAACCAATTGCATAACTGCTAAATCTCCCTCAGGAGAACCGAGGCGATCGTAGGTTTCCCAACAAGATATTGCCTGCGTAATAGCATTGGGGTCAGCTAATGAGACATCTTCTATGGCAAAACGGGTGAGACGACGCAACAAATATTTTGCATCTTCGCCGGAGTGAAGCATACGAGCAGCCCAATAAAGTGCTGCATCGACATCAGAACCACGCAGAGATTTGTGAACCGCAGATATTAAATTATAATGTCCGTCACGACCTTTGTCATAAATCGGTGCGCGAGAACGAATAATGTTGATTACGTTGTCTTTGTTGAAAATTTCATCTTCTTTGGCATAATTAAATACGCTTTCTGCCATATTCAAGATATAACGCCCGTCGCCGTCAGCCGTGGCTTTCATAAACTCTCGAGCTTCTTCATCAAGCGGAAGTTTGCGTCCGACTTCTTTTTCGGCGCGCTGGAGCAAAACTTCAAAATCGTCGGAGGTCAAACGATTAAGCACAAAAACCTGACAACGTGAAAGTAGCGCAGCATTAAGCTCAAATGAAGGGTTTTCAGTTGTGGCACCGACCAAAATAATCGTACCGTCTTCAACATAAGGCAAAAAACCGTCTTGCTGCGATTTGTTAAAACGATGAATTTCATCGACAAATAACAATGTTCCCTTTCCCTGGCTGGCGCGACGATCAATAGCATATTGAAAAACACGCTTTAAATCGGCAACGCCGGAAAAAACCGCGGAAATTTGTTCAAAATAAAGATTGGTGTGCTCGGCAATCAGACGGGCAATGGTAGTTTTGCCACAGCCGGGAGGTCCCCAAAGAATGAAAGAACTTATCTTTCCCGACTTTACCATACGTCCGAGAGGAGCATCATCACCGACAATATGATCCTGTCCGACAACTTCACTCAAGGTTTGAGGACGAAGGCGGTCAGCCAAAGGACGTTTTACCTGATGAGAGAATAATGTTTCTTCCATAACACCGCACCTATCGTTCATAACCACCGCGATCGCGGGTTATATTAGGAGTTTGTTTTTTGCGCAAGCGATTTTCAAGCTCTTGGCGTTTGCGAGCTTCAATAACCTGGCGAAGAGCTTCTTTGTTGGCTTTATTTTGCTGACGAATATGCTCCATAACTTCTTCATCTTTAATCGGAGCTTTGTCTTTTCCCTTAACAAACTTGTAGGCTTTTTGCGTAAATTTAACCAACTTTTCGGTATCCATACCTTTAAAACCGGCAACATTTATAATACCAACCTGTTTGTGTCCGTTTAAGAAAAGGTCTGTAAGATCAATTTGCATTCCGGCTTTTGATTTTTTGCGTTTGGGAGCCAAAATTCGCTTTAGTTCATCTTGTCCCGGAACTCTACCTAAGGCTTGAGCTATTTGTTCCGGAGTAATAATACATTCACTCAAATCCAATTCCATAATATTAATACCGGTAAAATCAACGCCGGTAAAATCAACACCACGCAAGCTAACTTTGGTCAAATCAATTTTTTTCAAATCAAGCATGGTTAAATTGATGCGTGTAAGATCAAGTTTTTCGGGATAATACTTGGCAACAAATTCTATGAGTTGTTGAAGTTCTTCAAGAGTAATGTCGTCTATATCCAAGTCAATTAGGATTGCATCTTGAAAAAAGGCATCGGTAAATTTAACATTTTTGAGAACGGCGCCGGTAAAATTGGTGCCGATAATCTGCGCGCCGGAAAAATTTGAACCGGATAAGTTTGCACCAGACAGGTTGGTGTTGGTTAAATCTGCACCAGAAAAATCAGCATTACGCAAATCTGAACCGGAAAAATTAACTCCACTCAAGTTAGCTGCGGAAAAGTTGGCATCACGTAAATTTTCGTGATCAAATTCACCATTTTCAAGGTTTTTGCCGTTAAAATCAATGCTGATTGAGGGAAGATCATCGTCATGACCAAACAGTGCAACTGCGTGCCAAGTATTGCCATCACCTGGCGGTGGGGAAACCGGTTTCGGGGCTTCATCATCATCTGATGAGTCATCATCTTCTTCATTATAGTCAAGATCATCGTCATCCGTTGATGTATCTTCTGCTATGTCTGCAGGCTCAAATTCTTCATTATTGTCGGAATAAAAATCATCTTCATCAACATCAGGACGATAGTGTGAGGTAAGATTTGATTCTTCCCAATCTTCGTGAGGGGGAAAACTATCATCTTCTTCCAAAATTTGATCTTCTAATTTTGGATTAGGTTCGGACAAAGCCATTTCAGCGCGAGTTTTATCACGTATAGCTTTAAGTTCGGCAATTTTCTTTTCTTTAGCAACCATTTAACGGTCTGGTCCCCTATTTATACGATTGCTGTATGATAGCCTATTTTTTTTGATTTTACAAACTTTTTATGCAAAATCATCAATATTTTCAGCACCAATGATTTTTTGTGCCGTATCGTAGCTAAAACCAGCTCTGACTATAGCTGCCAGGTCCTTTTGGCGGTTTTCACGACGGGCAGATTCGTCAGTACGGTAAGGACCGATTCTTTTTTTGGCAGCAAAACGCAATGCCATTGCTTCTTCGTCAAATTCACGGTTTGATAGAATATCGTCAATAATCTTGCCGTTAATGCCTTTTTGTTGCATTTTTTGGCGTATATATCGTTCGGGCTTGCCTGATAACAGATAATTGTCAATTTTGAATTCGGCGTAACGCTTGTCATTCAAATAACCAAGATTTTCAAAGCGAGCAATAATTTCCTCAATCCAACTTTCGGCTTCAGCAATATTAAAATCAGGTACCTGGCGAGCATAATCGAAAACCCGACGTTTTAAAACTTGGCATAGATTGGCTGACGATGAATCAAAACGTTCAAGGTAGTAAAGAGCAATATTTTGTAGCCTTGTTTTGGTCATCTTACGAATTTTTTGGGAAGTCGAACTCGTTTGTTTGTCAGTTTTGAACATAAAAAACCTATTTTTGTTGTTGAAGTTAACCACATGTTAAATAATAAATAATATTTTACAATAAGAAATATGTATTAATAACTATGGATTTAGGATGATGAAAAAGTTTCTCGCCATATTGGCTGTAGTGGGTGTGTTTAGTGCCTGCTCCACTACAAAAGAAGAACCTGCTCCGCAAAAATTTACCGAAGCTCGTTTTGATACGCAGCAGGACATCAACCTCAAAGTCAGCAAGGTTGATGTCGTATCTGATTTTGTGCCGTCTTTCACCAGACCTAATGTCGAGCATCTTTTTCCGGTTTCAATTGAAAAAACGGCTCTTAATTGGGGAAGAGACAGATTAAAAGCAGTTGATTTTTCATCAGCCAAACAGGCAACTTTTACCGTAAAAGATGCCAGCGTTACCGAAGAAATTGTTAAGGCTGAGAGATTGTTTGAGAAAGACAGCGTTAAATATCGTGCTAAACTCTCGGTTGTATTAAAAGTGAGCGATACCGCAAAATTTTCAAGCGCCGAAACGTCTCTTGATGCTTGGAGAGAATTGATGATTCCTATTGATACTCCAATAGATCAAAAAGAGGTTTATTGGAAAAATATGGTCGATAAGCTTTTTGACGAGTTTAATGCACGTATGCAAGCAAACATCAACAAATATTTAAATATGTACGTTGAAAACAGCTCGTTTATTACTGATTACGAATAAAATTCAGTTGAGCGCACAAGATACTTTTTCGCCCGCGTTAAATTGCAGAATCGGCAGTTTGATGTTTTGGGCAATTTTTTTGCCGGCCTTGATGATTCGGCAAGTGCCGTAAAAAATGGCTGAAGGAGTCGAAAGCGGTGCCGATGAACTAAATTCAAAGTACTCACCAGGCTCAAGCTCAGGGATTTCACCTTTGAAGCCGGCAGTTTGATCACAAAAAGAATTGCCGGATGAGTCGGTAATGTTCCAATCTTTGCCAACAAGGGTGATTTTTTCATCAGAAGTGTTTTCAATGCAAAAGTAATATCCCCAAACAAACTCTTGCCCGCAGGCGTGGCAACGTGTGTCAACCAGCTCAGAAGCCGCCGTAATAAGCAAGCCGTCGGATTCGGTTGTGATCATTTCTTGAGTATTTTGCATAAGTTTAACCTTTTGTTAACTTCTTGATATCGACACGTTAACAGGATGAAAAAATGATGCAATCAATGAATCGTTTTGTTCACAAAGTTATGCACATAAAAGGGGTAATTTCTTGTTTTTCTGATGTTTTTTGAGGATGACAAAAGGGCTTTTTTATGGTACAATGTGGAGTGTAACAAGTTATTATGTTTTATTATTTCTTCTGTTTAAGGAGTGCATAGAGCATACATAGCTTGTTTTTTTTAATATTATTGACTAAAAAAATAAATGTTATGAGAAACTCATCGTTTAGGGTTATTATGCTCATTATTGCTGTCGCATTGATGGCTATCGTTGTTGGAACTTCGTGCAACCGCCAAAAACAGTACCAAGTGACTGTTTCGCCGGAGATGGGGGACTTGGTATCAGTGACAAAGGGCAAATTGAAGCCAAGGGAGGACTACTGGATAACAGTACTGCAATTCCAGAACGGATTTGCAGTATATGAGGGAAAGGTTCCTTCTGACTCCAGCCTTATTCAGGAGTTTAAAGGATTCGCACCGACGGGTGCTTCATATTTATGGGTTGCTGATCGTGTGTTTGATCTGACCTCCCCATTACTTACTTGTAACTGGCAGCCATTCAAGTTGTACCATTTTATGGGCAGCAATGTTGCTACTACTAACTATGGGATTGATGGGGAGAGGCACGACGTCGAGTTATTTGACTTCGTTCAAACTGACGTTCATGCCCAAAACTTCGCGGGCTTAGTATTTTTCCAAATGCCTGGTTAATCCTTAAACAGAAACAGGGGGGCTGCGCAAGCAGTCCCTCTTAAAAATTTTAAAATCTAAAAATCACAAAAAAGGCGGAAGACTGATAAAATCAGCCTTTCGCCTGTAAAAAATTACCGCAACTGATGTAGGCTAGTAACTCAGGGTTACCGTATATTGTCCGGTATATTCACCTGCAGCAGCCCCTGCCGGGACATGTAACGTTGCACCAACCAAAACTGTGCTGTTGCCTGTCGGAATAGGAGAACTGAAGTCAGATGAAAATTCATCAACAGTCAAATTTGTGCCACTACTGCCAATTGTGGTTGAGTCAGGCAATACCAAACTGGCAGCTACTGCGGCCGTACCACCGTTTGTGATGGTGAATGTTCCAGAGTGCGGAGGGTTTGAACTGTCTTCAACCAACATGGTATTTACAGAACCTGTTCTGTTATGAGCATTGTCAAGAGTAACCGTATGAGCTTGAGTAGAAATCATGGTACCAAAGTTCATATCCCCGTTAGCACCGGTAACAGCTGTAATGCTCAAAGGGGTAATTATCTTGGCTTTGGCGGTACCTTGAGCGGTACTGTTGGCGGCCATGGCTTGTTGCGCACCAAAACAGAGAGCAACAATTGTCAGAGGTAACAATATCTTATTCATTTGCGGTCTCCTTTTTAGCGTTAATTCATAGTCCCATTGTATCACAAAATTAAGTTAAAAGCGAGAAAAATCGGACACCAAATTAAAAATAAAACAACGCAATAACAATATGTTAGTGTAAAATGATTGCAAAAGAGATATATTAATAGGTATTTTTTTAGTGCGGGAGAAAAGTAGCCTTTGGTTGTACATATTTTTTTGTAGAGAAAAATAGCGTTTTATTATAGAAAATAAATGAATTATCGCCGTATTGACAAAAAATGCATTTTTTCGAAAAAAACACTTGTCTTTGGGTTAAAAATATGTTAAATTATATTTGTCACAAAGTTATTATATTCGATTTTTAGTTTTTATAATTATCAATGCTTTTCATATTGTAAAATGAGAAGTCAGTTGGAATTTTAAAAAGGAAAAGTCGAAGATAGCTTTGTGTTTTAAATGAATTTTATTAATCATTAAATATTTAAGACATGAAAAAAATTAAATTTTCCGGCTGGTTGAGTGTTGTACTCCTGGCCATGGTTGTGCTGTCTTCTTGTGATGACAAATCAGTTGATACTGTCATCAGAACGAAGAGTGTTGCATCGGTCGACACAGACCGCGACGAAACCCACGGCTATCTCATCGAGGGTGGTGTCAAGATCGCTAAAGTAGAACTGGGAAATGTCTGGTTTTGGATTGCTCCCAACGACACCACCGTTGTCGACGAAATCAACCTTGCCCACACCAAGTTGGACAAGGCCAAAGCTGTCGTTCGCGATAGCATCAATGTCGAAGACAATGGCGTAAAGGCTAGGGTTTATACCTATCGCCAAACGTTTGAGGATAAGTACAATTTATACCTCAAACAAGGCTATATCGAGTGGAAGGAGGCCGTCTTCTTCTACAAAGAGAAGGTATACTGGGTTACCCCGGCGAATGCAGCCATCGACTGGGTGAGTGTAAAAACGGCCGCTGTCGGACGCGAAAAGTCTCTGGCGTACACTCTGTGTACGTCGGACTATAAGCTCTCTTTCCTCGGAAAGGAGCTGCGGCAGGAACAGGGGCTTAAAACATTAGCTACCGAATCTACGGATGAACTCGTGTCTGTCGAAAAGACCGGTGAGAAATTTGAAATACTCACATATGATTCTAACAATAATCCGAAGACTGCAAGGTCGACGATTTATGTTCAGAGCCATTGGTCTATCAGCGGTTTACATCGCGACACCTTGAGCGTATTGCTGAATGTACGGTCTTACGCCCCCGCAAGGGACGAAAAAGTCCTCTCTTCGTTTGACATCCAGACGAAGACACATTCGGTGGGTACCGCCTCAAAGTATGGCAACAGGCAAGACGGTGTGTTCAGCATTGAACAGTACCGTCAACTTCAGACTCTTAAGAACACCTTGTTCGACAAGGTGATTACTTATGAGTATGAGAAGCCGACTGTTGTCTATTGCGGAAAGACCTTCGAGATGCCTTGGAGGGCTTTCACTGCCATCTCTGATGGTGGTGCAACCTTGACGGCAATGAGTGCAAGTGGCGGTTACGACCGCAAACTGTATGCCCACACGGCGACGGCTACCTACGACGGCAAACCCGTCAAGAACGTAGCTGAAACCGTTCTCAAGGTTAAGCAGGCTACACCGACTATAACCGATGAGGGCCTTGACTGGGTCGACGGAAATACCACCAAGTCTTGGATCAAAATCAAGACTGGTAATCAAACCGAGACCAAGTCGATCAATTTGAAGAACAAAATCATGGCACCGAGTAAGGTGACCAAGATCATTGCAAGTTGGTCGATTACGAGAAAAGCCGCGCAGAAGGGCAGTAAAAAGCTCGTGAATACTCAAACCTCCGGTGATTTCCAAGTTAAGACGTACGAAACGCCTTATACTGTTGGAAACAACTTCTTTACGTTGGAGTTCACTCTCCAACATCAGGAGGCTGTTTATACTCCAATGTCTCACACGATGAGGCATGCGGAGTATAACATCACTAGCGACAGCTTTACAACCTCGGCTTTGTCGGATGTTCAGAACTCCGGCAAGACGTATGAGCGCAAGAGCTACACTCACAGCATTTCGGGAACTTTCCTGGAACATGCCGTGAGCAGTTCTGCTCAGGCCGAGTTGTGGGTTGAAAAGCAAGGTGAGGAGCGTGAAACACCGCACTGGCTGGGAAATCCGGTTAGTGCGCTGTATAGCCGAGTGCCGGATCCGACCTACTTCCTGGACAACAACCAGAATGCGAAATTCGTGGACATGATTGTCTTCGAATATGAGCATGGATTGGTCGTTTGCCCGGAAGGCGTCGTTAAGAAGTCCGGTAATACACTAGATTCACACTACATTTTCGCCTTCGACGCAACGAATGCGTCAAAGTATGGGGTGAAACAGTGTATTCACGCGTCTTGGTCTAATAGTAATGCGCAGAAGAAGTATTCTGCTGCGTATTACGACAGTCGAACCTACCCCTCACCCGCAACCATTAGTATAAACAATGGTCTGTGGTCGTGGGCAGGCAAGGGCTGGACCAAGTCGATTACCGTACAGTCACAGCACGCCAATGTCATGGAAATTGGCGTCGAAGTGACACCGACACCGACAACTCAGTCGTACCACATCAATGGTGGCAAGATCACTATTGAGTACTGTAAAAACAATAACAGGAAAGATAGGACTGACACCAGCCTCGATCTGCGTTAATTCTTCGACCGAAAGCGTGCGGATAACCTCCGCACGCAAGTAGGTAACCTTTTTTAATTCCGCCTGACGGGGCATCTACGGATGCTCCGGATGGTTTTTAATGACTTTATAAAAACATAAAGATATGAAAAAGACTTTTTTGTTAGCGTTGTTATTAGCCGTAGTATCCATCGCAAACGCCCAGGAGGAGATCCGCACTAGCTCCGAGGTATTCCAGAGGAAAATGGACACTCACAGTTGGGACAAATTTTTGTTTGACGAAGTCGGAGGCAGGGCTTCCGACATGGTCACCATATTCATCGACCGTCCCGGTGAGGACCATGACCAGGTTCTCTGCACCATATCCACCGTTGATGGGTGGTATGCAGGACTCCGCGGTGGCGGCGTCTTTGACGCAGGGCAGGGAGCAAGTAACGGCTTTGGTGCTGGTGGCTCAATTGTATTGGGCTACAGTGCTTATCGCTTCGACTGGGACATCTCAGCCGGAGCGGATCTGCTTACCGATCCCATCAAGGGTAAAACATACTTGGGGCTCAATGCGTTCTTTGAACCCAAATTAAATTTTTACCACTGGGGGCGATACGATGACAAGAAAATGTTCATCGGCCCTAAGATCGGCCTCCAGGAATGCAAAGACCTGGATAATTCGTATTTCGACAATGGTAACATAACCATAGAAAATGACGGAAACGGTCGGTCAATGGGATTTGCCTATGGGCTAACCTTTGGGTTTGAGAAGAGGTATTTTTTCAAACCCGTAAGGTGGGGCTTGTCGTTGAGTGGTCATGTATATGACACAAAATATAAATACAAAACCACTGTCAACGACGTTGTGGTTCAGGACGATGCACGGTCGCCAATGCGCTTTTGCGTAGAGGCAACGGTATTCGTAAAATTTGGCCTAAACCACAAAAAAGTGGATAATTTCAGCGGCAAATACAGCGTCGCTGATACCTACTATAAGCGTCATTAAACAACATTGACAATAATGGGGGGATCGCGAAAGCGGTCCCCTTCTAGTTTTTAAAAGGATAATTATTTGGTGGACAAATAGTCTATTTTTTTACAAAAAAGCTTGATGTTTTATTAAAATTATGTTATAATCCTTACTGATTAAAAAAATTATTCTTCTTATAATTATCAGTTATCCTCAATTATTATCGAGGAGTCAGTAATGGTTTTAAGAGAAGAATAAACGAAAGAAATAACTTAAATTAATAATTTTAATATTTATCGTTTATGAAAAAGAGCAAATTTGTTGTGTTGTGGCTTTTGGCCGCAATGGTTTTGATGTTTTCAAGTTGTGATGAAAAGGGGGTTTTGAGTAAAATCTCAATAAAAGCAACTCCCGGCATGGATCATGATCCTCATCGCGATAAGGACAATTCATGGACTACCGTGACCAAGTATCTGGATGGCAAGCCGACTGGAGAAGATACGACCGTTACCGTGCCCACGGGCGGCGTAGAATTCTGGATTGAAGCAATAGACACTGTCTACTGTGAAGATACCGAGTTGGTTCACGAGTCGTTCGAGCTTGCCCACATCAGGGATACAGAAGTCGAGACGTACACGGTTGACAGTGTAACTTTCCACGTTAAAACACGAAGATTTGTGGATACGTACAATAAGTATGTAAAACGTGGCTACATCCGTTACATCGATGTGACAGTACGTGTATGGGGAAAGGATTGGGAGCTCCCGAGTGCTAACGGAGTGATTGCGTGGATTGA